>JAFRSZ010000110.1 GCA_017439205.1 Clostridia bacterium | reverse complement strand
GCGAATAGCAAAAAGCTCCCTCTTCGTTGACGTTGCCGTACCTGCTGACAATTCCCACCCGATAACCGGAAAAGGAATCATATGCACAGGGAACGATCGGGTGCCCAAATCTTTCTTTTGCTTCGGCATAACCGACGTCTGAGATTGTAAAAGTATTGCAGGGATCGTCGGTGTTTTCGTGCGCTTCCGTCGTCGGCCGCTCTGTTTCCGGGGCGTCCGCAGAAGGCGCTTCGGTTCTCTGCTCCCGACGCTCCGGATCGGCCGTCGGCTGCTGCTCCGTAGGGTTCTCTGTATTTGAAGCAGGGGTTTCTGTTGATTCGGATGCGGAAACCGTCTCCGATGGGATAACGCCGGGCTGGGAATCGGCAGGTTGATTCTGTGTCTGTCCCGGTATCTGATGATCTGTGTTTGTCGGTTCGCCCGGTATCAGCGCAGGCGTTTTGCCGAACCGATTCTGTGAACCGAATCCAACCGCCGCCACAGCGACGACGATACAGCAGCACAGCGCGCCGAGCATCTTATTCCTGCGTGATCTGTGCTGACGGAAAACTTTCCGGACGGCTGCGTCGTCGGATGCCGAACGGATCAGATCGTCGGGTATATCGGCGAATGCCAAAATGTATTTATTGCCGTTCATAGGCTGCTCCTTTCAGGTATTTTTTCAGTTTCTTTCGTGTTCTCGTCAAAATGACGCGGACGTTGTTCTCCTTGATATCGAACGCCGTGCAGATGGCGCCGACGTCCTCCAAACCGTAATAACGTCGGATAAAAACGCTGCGTTCCCGCGCGGATAACATGCGGAGGAACGGATCAAGCAGAGCGCTGAATTCCTCCGGGGACATTCTCCCTTTGTCAGGGAAACAGTCTGCGAGTTCTTCCCAAAAACCGTCCGTATCGATCAGATCGTCAACACGAACGCGGAACAGCCTTGCCATTTCCCGTAATTCGCGGATATTGGGTTTGCGCTGACCCAATTCCCATTTTGATACCAATTCCCTTGACACAAACAGCTTTTCAGCCAATTGCTCCTGTGTCATTTCAGCATTTATCCGCAGCTTTTGAATTATTTGACCGATCTGCAAGAAATTCATCACCTCCAGCTGCAGTTTAATTATACCTGAGTGATTTCGAATACTCAAGGTACTGTTCATTACAAAAAAAGCGGACCCCGCGAGGAGTCCGCCGATATGTGGTGAATGATGCTTTTTTTGATTGAGTGAGCGTTTGATTCCAAACTTCCGGGGGATCATCCGGCGAATAATTCGGATCGACCCGGTTTTGTTTGTTTTGCTTCGCAGGGCGCGGCGCGGAAGGCGACGATCTCGCCCCGCTCGCTTACTTCGTATTCTTCGTCCGCGTCTACTTCCTGTATATAGGCGAGCTGCCCGGCAAGGATGATTCTGCCGTTTTCATGCCTCATTTCGCTGTAAACGGGAATCTCATTGAGCGCCTCGCGCGCTTCGTTCAGATCGCAATAAAACCGTTCGCTGCCGCCCGGCCAATCCGAGTATTGATGTTGTGAAACATTCGATAATTACAGCATATTTCACAAAAGAAATGTGAAAAGATTTTCTTGACTTTAGCGTGATAAAGTGTTAATATATTTCATAACGTCAGGGACCCTGCCGGTATATCCGTTTTCTCTACGGCGCGGTCCCGCAATACGGAGGCAAGCACTATGGCAGATTTTTACTCGGAGTCCATCGACCGGCTCCTGCGCGTGATCGTGAACCTTGAAAGCGTAGAGGAGGCCTATCGGTTCTTCTCGGACGTGTGCACCATCAAAGAGATGCAGGATATGGCGCAGCGGCTGGACGCGGCCTTTCTGCTGGCGGCGGGCGAGAATTACCAGAGCATCTCCAAAACCGTTGGGATCAGCACCGCCACCATCAGCCGCGTGAGCCGGTGCCTCAACTACGGCAGGGGCGGCTATCAGGATGCGATCAGAAAGATGACGGAGAAAAACGATGCAGAATGAAAACATCCTATTAAGAGAAGAGGCCGCCGCCCTGCGGCTGCGCGCGCTTTACGCCGAAGGCGGGTACCGGCAGTATAAAATGAGCAAATTCGAGGAATACGACCTGTACGCAAACAATAAGGATTTCCTCGAATCGGACCGCATCATCACGTTTACCGATGTTTCGGGCAAGCTGATGGCGCTGAAGCCTGACGTAACGCTCTCCATCGTGCGGCACACCGATTTCATGCCGGGCCGGACCGAAAAGCTCTATTACAACGAAACGGTCTACCGCGTGCCGAAGGGCGCGCCCGGCTTCCGCGAGATGCCGCAGGTGGGCCTTGAATGCATCGGAGACACCGGCGGAGAGGACGTTGCCGGGGTGATCGGGCTGGCGCTCGGCAGCCTTGAGGTGCTGGCGGATGAATACGTGCTCGATCTTTCCCACTTCGGGCTGGTTTCCGACGTCCTGGAAGAAACGGGCCTTTCCGGCAAGGCTGCGAAGGCGGCGCTCGGCTGCCTGCACGAAAAAAACGCCCACGGCCTTCAGGCGCTTTGTGAAGAAAACGGCGTTCCCGCCGAAGCCGCCGAAAAGCTGCAGGCGCTGGTACGCTGCTACGGCGCGCCCGAAACGGCGCTGCCTGCCTTAAAAGAAACGTTCGGCGCGTATCCCGCCTGCGCGGAGCTCGAAAGTCTCTGCGATTCTCTCACCGAAGCGCAGAAAAAAGCGGTGCGCATCGATTTTTCGGTGCAGGGGAACCTCAAATACTATAACGGCATCGTATTCAAGGGCTACGTGAAGGGCCTGCCCGCCTACGTGCTTTCCGGCGGGCAGTACGACGGGCTGTTGAAGCGCATGAAAAAGCCCGGCCGCGCGCTGGGGTTCGCCGTGTATCTCGACAGCCTCCGGCTGCTGCCGCGGGAGGAGGAATGCGCATGGAAATGCT
>JAFRSZ010000109.1 GCA_017439205.1 Clostridia bacterium | reverse complement strand
AGTAATTGCCGCAGGCGCAGCGCCACAAAGTGCGCGCGGAAGGGTTATTCCGCAAAAACACGTTCACGGGAACGGCTTTCGCCGCGTTTTGTGCGGCCGCACGCACGGCGTCCGCCTGCGCCGCCGCCAGATAGCCCGCGGCGGCAGCCGGGTCCGAAAGCGTTTCGGCAACGTCGAGCTGCTGCAGCAGGCGGATATCCGCCTCGCGCGGCGCGATCTGCGAAAACGCGGCCGAGACCACCCGGAAGCCGCGCAGCGCCTCCCACTTTTCGGTCAGGCGGACCGAGACCGCTTCGCGCAGCTCCGGCGCGCACGCGATCAGCGCGGCGGCGGTAAGCCCCTCGGTAAAAAGCTCAGCCAGCGCCGCGACGGCGGCGGAGGCGAATTCCCCGGTGAGCTGCGGCAAAACGGATTCCACCGTGACCGCGCCCGTACGGCTGCGGCACACGGATTTATAAAACGTAAGCGGATCCGACACCCTGAAAGAGAACGCGCCCGCAAACCGGATCGGCACGTCCAGCGAAAGATTGCCCGCGGCGTTGACGAGGCTCACGGTGCGCTCGAACGAAAACGCGTTTCCCGGGATCTCTTTCATGTTCAGATACTGTATGCTCTGGCTTATCGGCATATCCCCGCCGAAGCCGATGCGCTCCGCGGTCTGCCGCGCAAGGCTGCCGAGCCCGCCGCCGGAGAATATGCTGCCGGTGCGCCCGCTCTGAAAGGTGTGTTCGCCGGGCGTATCGTATACGCCGATCACCTTACCTGACTCTACGGCCACGGCGCATTGCCCATCCGCCACCATGATCTTCGACCCGGCGCTGATCACGTTTCCGTCGCCCTTTGTGTTGGACGAGCGCGCCCCGGTCTGCTTTACCCCCGGCTGCGCCAGCACCGTATCGGGCAGCGCATCGCACGAGAACGCTTCCAGCCACTGATCCGCCAGCACGCCGCCCACGGCGCCGCCCGCAGCCTTGAAAATGCCCATAACGACGTCTCCTTTTCATAAAAAAGTCAGGTGTCAGGAGTTATTATTCAAGAGCGGAGATATGAGAGCGGAGAGCGGAAATCATCAGAAATCTGGAATAAATGAAGAAAAATGAAAGCTGAACGCCTTTTTCTCCGAAAAAACACTTGAATAATATCCTCAAAAAAAATACCACAAAAACCGACGGAATGCAATGCGCTTCAATAAAAAAAGACGCCGCACATTACAAAAATACAATCGGATACCCGTTGACAAACGTTATACCTTGATATATAATGTATATACATTGATATATAAGGTATGGTGACGCGAATGAAAATCAGTAAAGAACTGCTGAAAGGAACCGGGGCCACGCTGGTGCTCAGCGTGCTGGCGGGGGGCGACCTCTACGGCTACGGCATTGTGAAAACACTGGCGCAGCGAAGCGAAGACGCATTTGCGATGAACGAGGGCACCCTTTACCCCATTCTGCACGCGCTGGAGGAAGAGGGCTGCCTTGAAAGCTACTGGGAAACGGCAGACGGCCGCAACCGGAAGTATTACCACGTCACCCGCAAGGGCCTGAAGAAGCTGCGGGAGAACAAAGAGGAATGGGAATATTTCTCAGCCGGTATGAACAGGGTGCTGGGGTACTCGCCCGTATGAAGCGCTACACACGTCAGGCCATTGAGGGGATCGACGACAAACGGCTGAAGGCGGAGATCGCGGCGGAGCTTGAAAACCACATGGCGGAGCACGAGGCGGAGCTGACGGAACTGGGCTGCAGCCCTGAAACGGCCGCTGCCCGCGCAGAGGCCGCCATGGGCGAAACCCCGGAGGCGGTTGGCGCGCAGCTGAACAACATCCACAAGGGGCGGCTTGCCCTGCGCGTGGCCCTCGGCATATTGACCGGCGCGGCGCTGGAGATCGCCCGCCTGGTATTCTCGGCTGTAACGACCTCCGCCTACGAGCTGTTTCTCGCCCCCGGCTTTCTGGCGGCGTTTGGGCTGCTGATCTGGGCGGGGATGCGCAAACGAACGCGGGTGTGGCTGTTCAGCGCGGCGCCCGCAGCCGTGGGCTTTGTACGGCTGGCGCCGATTTTTTGCGCGATGGCGCTGCGGCTGGCGCAAGGCGAGCTGCAAACCTACGTAGACGGCGCTTTTATAGACACCTACGCGAAAACGCCCCTGTGGATGCTGTTGTGCGGCTTACCCGCCGCCGCGATATGGTGCGCGGCCTTTGCGCTGGTAACGGCGCAGCGCGGCGGGCGGCTCACAAAAAGCGGGCTGAAAGGCCTGCATATATTGAGAACCGTTACGCCCTGCATTGCGGCTGCGGCGGTGTGCCTCACTTTACCGGCTGCGGTGTGCTGCGCCCGCAGCGAAGGGTTCGGGCAGCACGTACCGGAAACCGCGGCGTGGTATATTGTAAACGCAAACCGGCCGCTTACGGACGCTGAAGCGCTGCGCATCGCCGAAACCGGCGCGTATACGCCGGAAAAGGACGGCGACGAAATCACCTACCAAAGCGCCGCCGACCGCAGTGCAAAAACCCCGTATACAGAGGCTGAAGCGCGGCACGAAAACACGGGGCTGCGCGTTTCAAAGATCTACATGGTTTCAGAATTCGGAGACCCGCATCCGCATCCAGACCCGGATACCGATATCTGTATGGCAGATCGGCAGCTCCGTT
>JAFRSZ010000108.1 GCA_017439205.1 Clostridia bacterium | reverse complement strand
GATTATACTCATCGGATAAGCAGGTTTTTCCAGCTTTCGGAAAGCTTTTTTATAAAATCAAAACGCGCCAGCGTTTTCCGAAATTGTTAATTGTTCTTTGTTAATTGTTAATTGAACTGCGCGATAAACTGTAATTTGAAAATGTCCCTCCCTCTTGCATTTTTCACCGATTTGTGTTATGATAAACACGATGTCGGAGAAAGAACAGACAGAGGTGGTTTTAATGGAGCAAAAACGGGATGACCGGCGTACGCAGTACAGCAAACGGGTAATCAAAGAAAGCCTGTTTCAGCTGATGCAGGAAAAGCCCATCAACAAAATCACGGTAAAGGAGCTGTGCGAGCGGGCGGACGTGAACCGCAGCACGTTCTACGCCTATTATACCGATATTTACGATCTGGACCGCAAGATCATCAAGGAATTCTTCAAGATGCAGCGATCCTTCATCAACAAGTGCCTTGCCATCATGGATACGAAGCCGGATGCGACCGATCTTACCGTGAAGGATTTTTATGAGATAACGCTTCTGCATCTGCAGCTTGTGAAGCAAAACAAAGAGATATACAAATTCGCCTTTTACGGGCAGGCCAACACCTCGATCCAGATCAGCTACGACAAGGTGTTTTACAGCGTGATCAACAAGCGCATCCCCGATAAGTATAAAGAGAGCTTCCGCCGCGCCTTCACCTTCGTAAGCGGCGGTACCACCGCGGTGTTCGTGCGCTGGCTTCTTACCGACTGCGCCGCTCCGGCGGAAGAGCTTGCCAAAAGCCTTGCCTATTATTATTACGGCGTGTTCAACGGACACAAGAAATAAGTTCGGAGTTATCTTGAGAGCGGAGACTTTTTTTAATTCGGAATTCGGAATGCGGAATTCGGAATTATTCCGCCGGGACTGTCAGGATTTTTTCATTTTTCATCGTTCATCGCTCCTTATGCCTGACTTTTGAATAGGTTTGTTATGAAAAAAGATTTGCTCATTCTGTTTGCCGTGGTGCTGGCGCTGGCGGTGCTGATCGGCGGCAGTGAATTCCAGAGCGTAGAAGAATACTATCTGGTACACATCGACGATATCGAAGAAGACAGCGAGACTGTTTTTATTTCGATCGACTGCTCGGACGTGCTGCGGCATACGGACGATCTGGACCCCGCCCTGCGCGAAGAGGGCTATATCCCGGCGGACGGCGTGATCCTGGCGCCCACCGAATACGTGCTGCGCCCCGGCGATACGGTGTTCGACCTGTTGAAGCGCACCTGCAGGCATAACCGGATCCAGATGGAGTACCAGGGCGCGGACAAGAACGCCTTCGGCACCGTATACGTGCAGGGCATCGGCTATCTTTACGAGTTTTCGTGCGGGCCGCAGAGCGGCTGGATCTTCACCGTGAACGGCGAATTCCCGGACCGCGGCAGCTCCGAGTACAAGCTCAGCGACGGCGATAAGGTGGAGTGGAAGTACTCCTGCTCGCTGGACAGCGTTTTTTCGATGAATGATGAATGATGAAAAATGAATTATAACACCCGGGGTGATGTGGGAGTGGCTGACGAAAAACATCTCCGCTCTCCGCTCTCAAATCTCCGCTCTGAGAAACAATTCCGCATTCCGCATTCCGAATTAAAACGGTCTTCGCTCTTGAAATAAAAATCCCGGTCGAAAAATCGACCGGTTTTTTGTTTATGATTGGATCGGCTCGAAATCCGAGGCGGGGTGCTTGCACAGCGGGCAGATGAAGTCGTCCGGCAGGGCGTCGCCCTCGTAAACGTAGCCGCAGATCTTGCATACCCAGCCCTTTTTGCCCTCGGTTTCGGGCTTGGGCTTCACGTTGTTCTGGTAATAGGTGTAGGTCATCGTGTCGGCCTTCGAGAGCACCTGCGCCTCGGTGACGGAGCAGATGAACATGCCGTGTGTGCCGAGGTCCACGTAGTTTTCCACCTTCAGGCTCATGAACGCGTTGATCCAGCGGGGCAGGAACACGAGACCGTTATCGCTGCGAAGGGGCGTGATATCCTTAAACTTGTCCGCCGTGCGTCCGCTCTGGAAGCCGAAGGTCTCAAACACCTTGAAGGGGGCTTCCACCGAGAGGCAGTTCACGTTCATCACGCCGGTCTGCTTTATCACGTGGTGGGAGTAGTTATCCTTATTGATGCACACCGCCACGCGGTTGGGGGTGCTGGTGACCTGCGTTACGGTGTTCACGATCAGGCCGTTGTCTTTCGTTCCGTCGTTGGAGGTGACCACGTACAGGCCGTAGCCGATCTTGAACAGGGCGGAGAGATCGTTTTTGTTCACGTCGTCCGCCTTCTCGGCAAGGTAACCGGCGCACAGCTCCTTGGCCATCGCGTCGATCTGCTGTTTGTTTTCGTCCGTCATCGCGGAAAGGATGCGCACCGTGTTCTCGGTGAACGTGATGTTTTTGCCGCCCTCCAGCATGCCGCGCATGGTTTTTGCGGCGTTCGGCGCCCAGGTGCCGTTTTCGATCAGGCCCACGGTCTTGTTTTTAAAGCCGCGTTCGGTGAGATCCTCGATGAAATGGCGCATGAAGGGGAAGATATCCGCGTTGTAGGTGGTGGTTGCGAGCACGATCTTGCCGTAACGGAACGCGTCTTCCACGGCCTCCGCCATATCGCAGCGGGCAAGGTCGTTCACCGCCACCTTGGGGCAGCCGTAAGACTTCAGCTTCTGCTCCAGCAGCTCCACGGCCTTTCTGGTGTTGCCGTAAACGCTGGTGTAGCAGATCACAACGCCGTCGCTCTCTACGCCGTAGGAGCTCCAGATATCGTACAGGTTCAGGTAATAGCCGAGGTTTTCGGTGAGGATCGGGCCGTGCAGCGGGCAGATGGTTTCAATATCCAGCGCCTTCGCCTTTTTGAGCACGTTTTGCACCTGCATGCCGTATTTGCCCACGATGCCGAAATAGTAGCGCCGCGCTTCGCAGGCCCAGTCTTCGTCCGTATCCAGCGCGCCGAACTTGCCGAACGCGTCCGCCGAGAACAGGATCTTATCGGCGGTATCGTAGGTCATCAGCACCTCGGGCCAGTGCACCATGGGCGCCGCAACGAAGCTGAGCGTATGTCTGCCGAGGGGCAGCGTATCGCCCTCTGCCAGCACGATGCGGTTCTCGGGCGCTTTGCCGAAAAACTGCTCCATCATCGTAAAGGCCTTTGCGGAGGCGGCTACCGCGGCGTCCGGATATACCTTTAAGAAGTTCATGATGTTGGCGGAGTGGTCCGGCTCCATGTGCTGCACGATCAGGTAATCGGGTTTGCGGCCCGCCAGCGCCTTGTTCAGGTTGTCGAGCCATTCGTGGGTGAAACGGACGTCCACCGTGTCCATCACGGCGATCTTGTCGTCCAAAATCACGTAGGAGTTGTAGGCCATGCCGTTCTCAACAACGTACTGGCCCTCGAACAGGTCTATGGCGCGGTCGTTCACGCCGACGTATTTTACGTCCTTCGTAATATTCATAACGCCCTCCGGTCATTTTTTATTATTATAGCATTTTGCGGAAAAAAAGTAAAGCGCGAAATTGCAGTTTACATTTCATCTTCTATTTCCTTCGCCGTTTTTCCGCGCTTGTAAAAATCGTCGCGGCGGATATGCTTTAATTCGTGCAGGTAGCTTGAGAGCTGCTGCTCCGCCGAAAGGGCGCAGTTGATATAAATATTGTAGTCGCCCTGCGGGTCCGGCATGGTGAACGCCCGCACGTGCGGCGGCAATGGGATCTTACGCACGATGATCTCGGTCATTTTTTCTCCTGTTCTCCGTCCTCTCCCACAAGGCTGCGCATCACGCGGTAAACCGTGTCCAGCTCCGCTGCGGTGGCTTTTTCGGAGAGGTCGAACAGCGCCATCCGCTTGCGGAAGATCTCTTCCTGCATTTCGTCGCGCGTGTCGGGATCGTCCAGCAGCGTGCCCGCCGGCACCCCGAAATAGGCCGCCAGCTTTTCCAGCGTTTTTGCGGAGAGCTTCTTCGTGCGGCCCATCTTCAGCTCCGTGAACACCGAGCTGCGCACGCCCGTTTCCTGCGAGAGGGCGGAAAGGCGTATCCCGCGCCGTTCGCAGAGCATCTGCAGTTTTTCGTACGTCGTCATAAAACGGCCTCCTTTGAATATCTCAAAAATAACGGTTGACAAATACAGAAATCTGTATTATTATGATGAACGGAAATTACAGAAAGCTGTAAATCAGGCGCCTTCTGTACCTATAATAATACAGAAT
>JAFRSZ010000107.1 GCA_017439205.1 Clostridia bacterium | reverse complement strand
TACGACCTGCTCTATAAGCTGCTGGGCAGACTGGACGAAGAATAATCAGAAACACTTGACCCGCCGTGCGGCCGCACGGCGGGTCAAGTGTTTCTGATTATTCTTCGTCCAGTCTGCCCAGCAGCTTATAGAGCAGGTCGTACAGCTGCTTTGATTCTTCGGGGGTCAGCCTGACGCAGTCGCCCACTTTTTCGGGCACGAACAGCGCCTTATCCTTCAGGGCGCGGCCCTTGTCGGTAATGTCGATCATCAGAACGCGCTCGTCCTCTTTTGAGCGCTGACGGTTGATAAAACCCTTTACGGCAAGGCTTTTCAGCACCGGCGTAAGCGTGCCGGAATCCAGAAACAGCTTTTCTCCGATCTCTTTTGCGCTGATCCGCTCGTTCTCCCAGAGTACCATCATCGTGATGTACTGCGTATAGGTGAGGTCGATCTCGTCCAGGAACGGGCGGTATTTCTTTACCACCTCTTTCGAGCATGCATAAAGCGGAAAGCAGATCTGGTTCTTGAGCCGCAGGCTCGCGTATTTGTCGTCCATTTTTTCAGTTCGCACCTTTCGATTCTTCATATGCCATGCGCACGGCGATGGCAAGCTGATCCGCACAGGAGGTGGGCCTTCTGCCGCAGGTGTTGCCGCGGATCTTCGACTCGATATCCTCTACCGTCCATCCGTCAAGGATCTTGGAAATGGCTTTCAGATTTCCGTTGCATCCGCCGGTGAAGCGGATATTGGTGATCACGTTGCCGTTGATATCAAAATCGATCTGCTGCGAACAGACCATTCTCGGGTGGTAGGTATAGTGCATGGTGTTCAGCTCCTTTTTGATTGATTTGCCTCGGAACGCATTGTATATTATTATGTTTTTGTGACTAAAATAATTGAATGCAACCTATCAGCTTCTTTGATTATAACATAATAATTATTTTTGTCAACTGTTTTTGGCGGAAAGATGAGAAATTTCAGCCGGATTTTTCATTTTCTTTTCGTTTTTGCCGACGCACGCGGTTGATGTGTCGTTCAAAATCTCCGTTTTCGATCAGGCGCGCGATCAGGTACTGCTCGAAGGCCGGCACGGTGCAGCTGTAAAACCCGGCGTTCTTCTCAAAGGCGGGCAGCAGCGGCCGCGGCAGCACCAGATATCCCGCGCGCACAGAGGGCGCCAGCGTTTTCGAGAACGTGTTCAGGTAGATCACGTTCTGCCGGTCCGAAAGGGAATACAGCGTTTCTTCCGGTTTTGTTGAGAGGGTGAATTCCGATTCATAGTCGTCCTCAACGATATATCGCCCCGGCTCCCGCGCCCAGCGCAGGTATTCGCGCCGTTTGCCGGCGTTCGCGGTGACGCCGCTGGGGAAGCTCCGGTAGGGGGTGATGTGCAGTACGTCCGCTCTGCACGCCGCAAGCGCGGCGGATCGGATGCCGTGGGGGCCAAGCGCCAGCATTTCCGGGATAACGCCGTTGCCGTTATACACCGCCTCTATTTTTTCGTAAGAGGGGTTTTCTATGGCGTAAGCCTTATCGCGCCCGAGCGTTTGCACCAGCAGCGAATACAGGTACTCGGCGCCCGCGCCGATCACGATCTGTTCCTCGCTTGCCTGCATGCCCCGGCTGCGGCGCAGGTATTTTGCGATGGCTTCCCTCAGTTCCGGCGCTCCGGCGTTGGGCGTTTTGACCGTCAGCGCTTCGCCGTAATCGGCGATCACCCTGCGCATGGCGCCTGCCAGCACCGAAAAGGGGAAGCTGCCGCTCTCTTCCCCCGCCGCCGTATGCGGACGGGGCAGCGGCATGGCCGCGCCCGGGTGGGCGAAGGTCTCGTTTTCGCTGTAGCATACGTAATAACCGCTGCGCTGCCGGGGTTCAATGTAGCCCTCGTCGGTCAGCAGCGAGAGCGTGTGTTCCACGGTGAGCACGCTCATGCCGTGCCGGTCCGAAAGCGTGCGTTTCGAGGGCAGCTTGCCTCCGTAGGGATACACACCCGCCGTGATATCATCCCGCAGGGTCTCGTACAGCTGCAGATACAGCGGGCGGGAAACGTCGTTTGTGTGTTTCATCTGGTTATATAAAATTCCTTTGTTTTGAGTATTTTCATATGGTCAGATTGATTGTATACTGAAACCGCAATTTTGTCAAGCGCAACCGACCGGCAAATTGGAATTTAGCGCACAGCGCGCGTCAATGAAAAATTAACAATTAACAATTAATGAAGGGTGCGGATCGCCGGTGGGGGCTGTTGACAAAACGGTATTTTTAGCGCGCTCAACAAGAAAAAAGTCTCAAAAACAGAGGAAGATGGAAGAAGTAATCGCAGTACAAAGAGGCCTTTACAAGCCTCTTCAGGTTTAAGGCGCACGCAGATAAGAGGCATTGCTCTCGAAGTTTGTTTATGCCCCTTTTGAAAGTTTTCTGCAAATTGTGATGAGCCTTTTGTTGTGCAAAGTTTCCCTCGCACCATATTTGCCTCAACCGTAAAGCTTCATAGTATTCAGGTGTATTGTTGTTTTTAAGCTGCTCGTTTCTTGATTCTTCGTGCATTAACCTCGTTATTGCACGACCTCGCTTAGATTGACCTATACATTTTTCACGGTATGGGCAGTTCCGGCAATCCTTCAGGCTTGCTTTGTATATCTTGTTTCTGTCTTTTTTGTTGTAACAGGAAAACTTCAGTGTTTTTCCATTCGGACAAGTGTAACAATTATTGTCTGCATCATACTTGAATTTGTCAGGTTCAAAACTTTCTTGGTAGTTACTTTTTTCCGTTGGTTTCTTTCGGGCAGGGATGTATGTTTTGATTCCCCGCTCATACATGTCATGACGAATCTCGCTGCTATCGTAACCTGCATCGGCGCACACGGCTTCTGTTTCGAATCCGAATTTCTCAATTTGAGCTTGTATCCTCCCTGAATGCGGCGTACTATCATTTGCAGCCCCTGACGTGACATAAACATCTGTGATGATCCCGCTTTTTGCGTCTGTTGTCTGATGGTCAAGGTAACAGAATTCTTTGGGTTTCCCCGGTCGATTCAGCATTCCGCTGTCCGGATCTGATGTGCTTATGTCTACTTCCTTTGGCTTCTTTTCAACATAGCTTGTCGGTTCCGGTATCAAACCTTGTTCATATGCCTCTTGATCCAATCTCTTCATATACTCCGAAGGTGTTTGGGTCACGGAAACCGTCTCATATTTGTGGCGATTGGCGTTGGCTTTAATGTGTGTTGAATCAGTTAACAGAAGCTTTCCGTCCACAAGCCCTTCTTCGATGCATTTGCGGACAATTACGTCAAATATATCCTGAAAAATGGATGAATCGGAAAATTTTCTGCGTCGCAGCTGTGAAATCGTTGAATGATCCGGAACCTTATCTTCAAGCTCCAGTCCGAGAAACCACTTGTATGTGATATTGTAATTGCATTCATTTTCAAGTTGTCTTTCCGATTCGATGCCATAACAATATCCAATCAGCAACATTTTTATGATAATAACCGGATCGACAGACGGAGCGCCTTTGTTCGAGTACAGATGTGCTACTTTTTCGTAGATAAAAGAAAAATCGATCGCTTTTTCCAGGTCTCTTAAAAAGTGCTTTTCAGGCATCAGGTTCTCTATACTTCCGTAAAACATCTTCACTTGGTACCCCGCTCTTTGACTTAACACTGGCGATCCCTCCCGGCTTTTGCTCCTCTCTATTATATCATATTTCTCTTTGTTTGCATAGCTATTTGTCAACAGCCCCCACCGGAGACCCGCACCGCTTGCGCGTTTTGATCGTAATTGATTCGATCAGCCCGGCAAACCTGTATTCGTCGGAGTGGCCTTTCAAAAATGGTCAAATATTAAAGTACGCTTTTATTTTTTCTACGGTAAAGGGCGTTTTTTGTTTCGGTTTTTCCGGCGTTTCGGGCTTGCCTGTGCCCTCCATAACATGGGTGACGATTTCCGCGCCCTGTTCCCGCAAAATATCCACGCACGCGTCGAACCAGCGGGTGTTGCGGTTCGCAACGGAAAAACAGAGCGATAATACGCCGGCCGCGCTGATGCACGAAACGGTCACGGCGAGGCCGTAATTGCGCGTATCGCCGTTGACGAACCGCAGGCCCTTCACGCGGCCCTGCAGCGCTTCCGGAAGGGGACGGTCGCCCAGGTTCGTGAAGATGGTGGTCACCGAGGCGTGGGAATCGTTCTGCGATTTCACCAGCACCGGCCGTTTGATCGCGTAGGGAACGGCGCGCAGCACGGGGTTATATTTGAGCGCGCCGAATTTGTTCAGCGTGAGCTGCAGGCGTTCGCGGCTCAGTGTTTCCCTCAGCCGCCCGTAGGTGGCGTCGCAGATCTCGTCCAGCGTCCGGTCCGTGCGTCCGGCGGGGTCGAAATTGATATAGGTCTGTATCGTGAAATTGCGCAGCGTTTTCGTATCGAAAAAGCGTCTGAGATTCACCGGCACCGCAATGGTGATCCGCTCGGAGATCGGCTTTCCGGCAGCCCGGATCACGCCGAGGATCAGCACCGCGCTCAGGTATTCGGTCACGGTCATGTTTCTGGCGTGCGCAAGGCGCAGGATCTTCTGCTCGTCGGTCTCGGCGAACAGCAGGCGGATGTAATCGGGCTCGTAGCGTTCCTCGAAATGAAAGGCCTTCTGCGTGCGCAGCGTATCGCGCTGTCCGCCCTTTTCGTAGTAGGTGTCAAAGGCGTTTTCACAGCTTTCCTCCGGCGTCTGGAACGGCCGGTAGGGCTCTTCCCCGCCGTCAAGCAGATACACGTAGCGCGAAAGGATCTCTTCAAACACGCGCATGATGCCCTTGCCGTCGCCGATGCAGTGGGAGCTCTCAAGAGAAACCTCGCTGCCGTTATATACCAGCCTGAAATCCGGCAGACCGCGGTATTTCGCGGTGATCGGCAGCAGCGGACGGGAGGCTTCCGCGCGGATCTCAGGCAGGGCGTCCGAAACCGTCTGATAGGTCCAGAAAAAGCCCCTGCGCAGGCTCAGCCGCATATTCGGGTAACAGGGCAGCACGTCCGCACACGCGGCCTTCAGCAGATCGGGGTCCACGGGCGCGTCCATGATCGCCGTGAACCGGAAGGTCCGTCCCCAGTCCTTTGTTGTGAGCGCCGAAAACATGATCGACGCGGTATCCGTTCTGAACCACTGAAATGCAGGCATACCGATCCTCCGACTGTATTGATTTTTCTATTTTATCACATCTATGAAAAAAAATCAATAATAAAACAGCAGGAAACGTGCGCTCCGTTTCCTGCTGGGGCATGATTTGTATTTGTTACCGCCACTGGTACGGGCACTCTATAAAGTTTACCTCGTCCTTGGGCGGGATCAGCCCGAACGCCGAAACACGGTTGAGGCCGTGCGCTTTGAAGGCGTCGTACAGCGCCTCGTTTTCTTTCATGCGCAGCGGGTTCAAAAAGAAATACTTGCCGATGAACAGATTCGCCTTGTAGAATTCCCAGCTCAGGTTCGCGGTCTCCACGCGAAAGCGTTCTTCGTCTGTGATATCGGCGGCAAGCGCCTGTTTCCAAAGATCATCCAGTTTCGCAACGGTCAGGGGAGGGTAGAAGCCGCTCTGGTAGTGCCAGTCGAAATCGAAGGCGTGGGCGGTGGCGCGGATCTGCGCGGTCTGGAGATCGATGATCTGCCTGATATACGGAGCCGCCGCTTCGCCGTAGTAAGCCGAAAGAAAGTCGTTCATGTGATAGCTTACGTCGCAGTTCACGTCCCACTGCAGCTTTGTGAGCAGGTAGTTGCGCAGCTCGTTGAACGCGGCCTCATGCCCGTCGCCGCAGTTGTAGATGTAGCCCGTGATACCGATATCGTGCATATACTTCATCGTGCTCTGCATGGTCTCGAAGTTGCTGAAGAACTGCGCCGAGTATAAGAAGTTGATCGTATAATCGTAGATGTAGGTGCGGTCCGCCAGCGTGACCCATTCGGCGAAATCCCGCGCCACCTGCGGCTCGTTTTTGCCGTACAGGTTCAGAAAGCTCTCGTCGCCGTCCACGGCGCCGCATTCGGTGAGGGGATGGCTGCGGCAGGCCTTGTGCAGACCGCACAGCACGGGCGCCACGTTTTCGCGGCACCTCAGATCTCCGCTTGTGGGCGGGCGGTCCGTTTCGTTATATGCGTAAAAGGTGAACGTAAAATCGGGGAATTCCGGTTCCAGCCGCTGGGCAAGCGCGTTCGTGAACAGGATGGTGGGGGCGGATACCGCGCCGTACCGCGCATACAGCGCCTCGCAGTTCGGGCAGCGGCAGTAGTTTTCGTTGTCCTTCTGCCCCACGTGCAGAAAATGTGCGTCCCGTTCGCAGTTCAGGATCGCCGTTCGGGCGTTTTCGACTGCGATCTCCAGCACCTCGGGATTTGAAAGGCATACGTGGTCCGTGGTGCGCGCGCCGTCCTCCCCCAGAGCGAAATATTCCGGGTGCGTATCAAAAAGCGCGTCCGGCACCAGCCGGTCCAGCGTCACGTCCCAGATCACGTAGGTCAGCGCGCCGCCGTGATCGGGCATGTCGTACCAGAACGATACGTTCATCTTCGTGCGGGCGCGGTAGGCGTCGTTCGTGCCCGCGCAGTCGTTGCGCCGGATGCTGAAAGAGGGGCGCACCGTGCGGTCCAGAGCGGCGTCGATCACGATATCCGGCGTTTCGGGCACGCGCTCGAGCTTGGGGGTAAACCACCGCACGCCGAGGTATTCCTCCAGAAACGTATACACGCCGTACAGCGTGCCCCGGCTGCCGCCGCCCGATATCGCCAGCCGCGTGCCGTCCGAAACCAGCCTGAAATCCTCTTCGCCGAGCGTTTCGTTCCCCGCCATGGCAAGGGCGGCGCCGCTGTCGCCCACAAGGATCGCCCTTTGCCCGTCGGCAAGCGCGCTTTCGTTTATTACGGGCAGCGAAACGCCGCAGATCCGTTCAAAATAGGTCTGCAGCTCGGTTGCCGCGGTCTGCTCGCAGGCGTCGGGCGCGTCCGGCAGAACGATCACGAAGTCGCTTTGCCCGCGCTCGCTCAGCGCCATCGGCGTCGTCACCGCCGGGGGCGTATACGGCGCGCCGCCGTAATCCACGGCCGTGTTTACGGGCAGCAGCCCGAGTGAAAAGCAGAGCATCTGCATAAACGCGAGCACCGCGCCGAGCGTTTTTTTGAACATACGGTTCCCCTCCCGAAAAAGAAAAAAGAAAAATGTAAAATG
>JAFRSZ010000106.1 GCA_017439205.1 Clostridia bacterium | reverse complement strand
GTTGCCCTATCCTCCCTGACGGTAAAGCGGGAACTATTATATCACAAAAAAGTGGATCTGAACTATTCACTTTAAAAATTGTCCTTGACAAAGGGTCACGAACAAAGGGTGCGGATCGCCGGTGGCGATCTCTGTGGCGTATGCCACAGAAGCATCGACCGAACCGACAGGTGAGAATCCGCCCTTACCCGATTATACTCATCGGATACGCAGGCTTTTCCTTCTTTTATAAAGCTTTTTTATATAATCAAAACGCGCAGCGTTCCGAAATTGTTAATTGTTCATCGTTAATTGTTCATCGGACAGAGCGATAAACTGAAATCTGAATCTCTAAAAAACAATAAAAAATGAACGGCGCTTCCGGGATGAACGGAAACGCCGTTTTTGATCGTTTTGTCGAAAAAGGCCATAGCGCGCAGAACGGATCTTCTGCGTGTTCTTATTTTGCTTTTTCTTTTTTTACCTTTTTGAACGCCTTGGGGTCGGCTCTCTTCATAAAGACCATCACAACGGTGAGCACCGCGGCGCATGCAAGCAGGAAGAACGTCATCGAGTACGCCACGGCGAGCTCGAGGTTTTCCACCTTGGCGAGGGAGCCGAGCAGGTTCGAGAGGATCCCTGTGGTGTCGCTGCCCGAAAGCAGGCTGCTTACGCTGATCTCGCCGGTGAGCAGCGGGTGCGCGAAGGCGTCGAAGCTCTTGTTCATCGCAAACGCCGAAACGAGCGACGCCAGCGAAAAGCCCAGGGTGATCCCGTAGCGGCGCGTTACGATCGAAAGCACGGCGGTCACCAGCGCAAACAGGATCATCAGCCCCGCGAACACGGCGAATACGTAAAGCCATTTGGTGTTTGTGAACATGGAACCGATGGTGCTGTCTTTATCCATAAACGCCTGCCCGATGGTTTTCCACAGGGCGCTTTGCGTTTCGTTCATGTTGCCGCCCATTTTCACGAGTTGATAGAGGCTGGTGTATTCCGGAATGCCCAGATTGGAAGAGAGCGAGCCCGCCAGCGACGAGGTGATGTTCAGGTGCAGGATCGGCAGAAAGAACAGCACGGGGAAAATGGCAAGGATGAAAATGGGGGTGATGATCTTATATACGATTTTCATGGTAAGACCTCCGTTTTTATTTCGGTTTGTATGAAGAATTGAGCTGTACGGTGCGGTTGAATACCGGGTGTTCGGGGGTGGAATCGGGGTCCGCGCAGAAATAGCCGTTGCGCACGAACTGCCACGTGCCGCCCGCCGCGGCGGCAGGCTCCACAAGGGCGTCCTGCAGCACGGTGAGGGAATCCGGCAGTACGGCGGCGCACAGCTCTTCGTCCGGGAGCGCGCCGGGGTTGTCGATATCGTAAAGCTGCCCGTAAAGACGGACCTCCGCCTTTACGCTGTCCGGCCCGGCCCAGTGGATGGTGCCCTTCACCTTGCGGCCGTCCGGCGAATCGCCGCCGCGGGTCGCGGGGTCGTAGGTGCAGTGCAGGGCCGTCACCTCTCCGTTTTCGTCCTCTTCGTAAGAAACGCAGGTGAGGAAGTAAGCGCCCTTCAGGCGTACCTCGTTGCCCGGGAACATGCGGAAATACTTTTTGGGCGGCTCCTTCATGAAGTCGCTCTTTTCAATATAAATCTCTCTGCCGAAGGTGAGGCGCGAAACGCCCATCTCGGGATGGTCCGGGTGGCGCTCCACTTCGATCTGCTCGGTCTTGTCCGCAGGGTAGTTGTCGATGATCACCTTCAGGGGCTCGAGCACCGCGAGCGTTCTGGGGGCGCTCTCGTTCAGCTCGTCGCGCACGCAGGCCTCCAGCAGGCCGTAGTCCACCACGGAATAGGCTTTTGAAACGCCCACCTTCTCAATGAACGTGCGCAGCGCCTTCGCCGGGTAACCCCTTCTGCGCATGCCGCAGATGGTGGCGAGGCGCGGATCGTCCCAGCCCGAAACGAGGCCGTTCTTCATCAGAAGGATGTTCTTGCGCTTGCTGGTGAGGCAGCGGGTGAGGTTCAGCCGCGCGAACTCGATCTGGCGAGGGGGCTCTGAAAAGCCGATCTCTTTGATGAACCAGTCGTACAGCGGGCGGTGGTTCTCGAATTCCAGCGAGCACAGCGAATAGGTGACCCCCTCCTTCGCGTCCGAGAGCGGATGCGCGAAGTCGTACATCGGGTAAACGCACCATTTATCGCCGGTCTGGTGGTGGGAAACGTGCAGTATGCGGTAGATCACCGGATCTCGCATGTTCATGTTGGGGCTCGCCATGTCGATCTTCGCGCGCAGCACCTTTTCGCCGTCGGCGTATTTGCCGTCGGTCATCTCTTTGAACAGGCGCAGGTTTTCTTCCACGCTTCTCTCGCGGTACGGGCTGTTTTTGCCCGGCTCGGTGAGGGTGCCGCGGTATTCCCTGATCTCGTCCGCCGTGAGGTCGTCCACATAGGCTTTGCCTTTTTCGATCAGCTTTACGGCGCACTCGTAGATGAAATCAAAGTATTCGGATGCGTAATATACGTTCGCCGCGTGAAAGCCGAGCCACTCGATATCGGATTTGATGGCCTCCACGTATTCGACGTCTTCCTTGGTGGGGTTGGTGTCGTCCAGACGCAGATTGCAGACGCCGCCGTATTTTTCCGCGGTGACGAAGTTGATGCAGATGGCCTTGGCGTGCCCGATGTGCAGGTAGGAGTTGGGCTCCGGCGGGAAGCGGGTCTGCACCCGGCTGTTCACGCCCGCGGCAAGGTCTTCATCTATAAAATCGTGTATAAAATTTGAATATAAACCGTTATCTTCCATACGTTACCTCTTTATCCGGTCGGGAATGAGGAATGAGAAACGAGGAATTGTTTCATCGTTCATCATTCATTTTTTATCTGTTATCCGTTCAGCTTGTCAATGGCCGCGCGCACACGCTCCACGGCGGTCTCCCTGCCCAGTATCACCGCAAGGTCGGTGCCGCCGCCGGGGGTGCTGCGGGTGCCCGCCAGCGCGATGCCCAGCGGATAGAGCAGCCAGCCGTTTTTCTTCTCCATTGCCGCGGCCTTTTCGGCGCAGGCGGCGAAGATCGCGTCCGGCGCGAAGGGTTCCATGGTTTCAAGGATCGGCAGGATGGCTGCGAGCGCCTCTTTCGCGGTGTCGGGGTCGGTCTTCATCTTCTTGTTGAAGAACAGCTCGGTGTCGTAATCCGGCAGTTCGTTTATAAAGGCGATCTGCTCCGGGATCTCGCCGAGCACCTCGGTGCGGGGCTGCAGGTTTTTGCACAGCAGCGGCAGATCTCTGATCTTTGAGAGCAGTCCGTCGCCGATCACGGGCTTCGCTTTTTCGATGAACGCCTCGGGAGAGAGCGCCTTGATATACTCGAAGTTGATATGGCGGAGCTTGAGCGGGTCGAAGATGGCGGGGGATTTGCTGATGCGCGCAGGGTCCCACGCCTCGATCATCTCGTCCAGCGAGAAGATCTCCTTTTCGCCCTCGGGGCTCCAGCCGAGCAGCAGCAGGTAGTTGAGCACCGCTTCGCTGAGGTAGCCCTTGGCCACCAGATCCTGGTAGCTGGCGTCGCCGTTGCGCTTGGAGAGCTTCTGGTGCGCGTCCTTCATCACCGGCGGGCAGTGGATGTATACCGGCGGGGTCCAGCCGAAGGCCTCGTAAAGCAGGTTGTATTTCGGCGTGCTCGAAAGGTATTCGTTGCCGCGCAGCACGTGGGTGATGCCCATCAGGTGGTCGTCGATCACGTTGGCGAAGTTATAGGTGGGCATACCGTCGGATTTTAACAGCACCTGATCCTCCAGCTCGCTGTTGTCCACCTCGATGTGGCCGTAAATGAGGTCGTCGAAGCCGGTTTTGCCCTCGAGCGGCATCTTCTGGCGGATCACGTAGGGCACGCCGTTTTTCAGGTTCTCTTCGATCTCTTCCTTTGAAAGGTTTCTGCAGTGCCGGTCGTAGCTGCCCACGGCCATGCCGGAGGCGACCTGCGCTTCGCGCATTTTTTGGAGCCGCTCCTCGGTGCAGAAGCAGTAATAGGCCTTGCCCTCGGCCACCAGTTTTTCGGCCCACGCCTTGAAGATGCCCATGCGCTCGCTCTGCACGTAGGGGCCCACCTTGCCGGGCTTGTCCGGACCCTCGTCCCACGTAAGGCCGGTTTCGGTCAGGGTCTTGTAGATCACGTCGGTCGCGCCCTCCACCTTGCGGCCCTGGTCGGTATCCTCGATGCGCAGAATGAACACGCCGCCGTCGTGCCGGGCGGTGAGGTAGGTATACAGCGCGGTGCGCAGGTTGCCCACGTGCATATAGCCGGTGGGACTGGGCGCGAAGCGCGTCACCTTTGCCCCCGCGGGCAGATCTCTTTCGGAAACGGACTCGTCGTAGTGCGCCGGCGTCATGCTCTCGGGCGCCGGAAGAACGTTAAAATCACTCATAGTGCTTCACCTTTATATATTAATTCATTTTTACAGTATAATACAAAAAATGCAAAATGTAAATAGGCAAAAGAAAAAACGGCGCTTTCGCGCCGTGAAAAAGCGGTGCCCGTACCGCGGGCCGGTTACTCAGCCGCGGTCGGTACGAAGGAAGCGTCCGCTTCGCCCGTGGTCAGTGCGTCGGAGGGGTCCGCCTCGCCGGAGCCCGGTTCTTCCGTCGATGCGAGCTTTTTGCCCGGTTCGCTGATCTCGATCAGCATACCGGTGCGCGCGGCGTAGCGGATCTCGTAAACCGCGTCCGCCAGAATGGTTTCCACGGTTTTTTTCGGCATACATACCGAGATCTTCTCTCCGGTATCCGTTGCCGCGAAGTGCACGTCGCGATAGCCGGGTTCTTTAAAGGGTTTTTCGTCTTCCATCAGCACGACCGATACGGTGACGATATTGTCCCGCTCTAAATCAAGCCCGTAATACACCGTAATGCACAGACAAACGGCGGCGATCACGGCGAAGAAGATCCGCTCGAGCCTTCTTCTCCTGAAGCGGAACAGAAGCGCGGCGAACAGCAGCAGAATGATGCCGAAGGGAAAGATGATACGATGCATTACAGGATCCATACCGATTGCTCCTTATCTGACGGCGCCCTCCGTTTTTTGCGGCGCGGCGGTTCTTTCTGATTTTACAGTATAGCCTATCGCGGCGGCTTTGTCAATTTGTTCCGCGAAAAAGGGATCACCGGAAATGGATCGTAACGTCTTCAAGCTCCGCAAACGCCTCCGCGCCGCCGGCGACCCTGCCCCAGGCTTCTTGGGTCCCCTGAAAATACACGTCGGTCAGTTTCGTGCAGCCGCGGAACGCGTTTTCTCCAACGGTTGTGATCCCTGCGGGAAGCGTGACCGAGGTAAGGGCTTTGCAGCCGGAGAACGCCGATGCGCCGACGGTTCTTACGCCCGAGGGCGCGGTAAAGCTCTCTTTGCCCGCGGCGGGCGCGCAGAAGAGCAGCACGGTATCGTCTTTGCCGTAAAGAACGCCGTCTTCAAAGCTGAAATCCAGCTTCTCGGGCACCGTGATCTTTTCAAGCTTCGTGCAGCCGCGGAACGCGCCCTCGCCGATCTCGGTCAGGCTTTCGGGCAGGTCGATCCGGGTGAGCTTTTTGTTGCCGAAAAACGCCTCCTCCGCGATCGAGGTCACGCCCTGCGGCACCGTGTATTCCTTTTCGCCCGCCTGCTGTGACCGGAACAGAAGAGACGTGCCGTCCGCTGTGAACAGCGTCCCGTTTTCAAACGTGAACGCAGCGTTGTTTTTATCGATATCCACATCGCTCAGCTTCGTGCAGCCGCTGAACGCCTTCGCGCCGATCGAGGTCACGCTCTGGGGGATGTTGATCTTCCGCATGTTCAGGCAGCCGTTGAAGGCGTTGTCGCCGATCGCGGTGATCCCTTCCTGCAGGTCTGCCGTGACCACGCTGCGGTTATAGAAGGGCGAGGGATCCTCTTTTACGTCGTAATCCGGTATCGGGCCGTCGCCCTGCACCGTCAGCTTGCCGTTGGCGCGCAGCTTCCATGAGACGCTTTCGCCGCAATCGCCGCGCTCCGTCACGATCAGGGTGCTCAGAAGCAGCACCGCGACCAGCGTCGCGGCGATCGCAAAGCTGGGCTTCAGCAGACGTTTGTCTTCTTGCTTCAATCGGTTCTCCTCCTTTTTTCACACGCTTCAGCTTAAATAATTATACGTTTATTATGACATATCCGGTCGGCTTTTTCAAGTATTATTTCTTTTGGACATAAAATAAATATACGGCGAGGGTCTGAATTTAATTTGTTTTAAGGCGGCCATTCTATACTGTTTGCGGGATGAACGAGAAAGATAAGCGGGTGAAAGAAGATGTACGTATCAAAAAAGATCGTTTCGCTGTGCGTCGTCGCGGCGCTGCTGTTTACGGCATTGTTTGCGGGCTGCGCCCGGCGAAAGGAAGAAGCGCCTGAAGCCGCGGCGTACGAAAGGACGGACGGAACGGGATCGGTTTCTTCAAAGGAAGCGCCATTGCCCCAAACGCACACCTACAGCGGTTTTACGGAAGAGGAAGGCGAAAGATATAACGAGATCGCGGAGAATTACGGCGCGGCGGCTGTTCAGATGGCCGTTTTGGATGGCAACGACATAAAAACCTTTTGCTGGGGCTATGCGGATAAGGCGGAGCGGCGTCCGGTGACCGACGATACGAAATACCGCGTGGCGTCTCTTTCAAAGCTTGTGGTCGCCTCAACGGTCATGGCGGCGGCGGAACGTGGTTATATCAACGTAAATGAGGATATTTCGGTTTATTTCGGCGAGGAATGCCGCAATCCGAGCTACAGCGATACGGTGATCACACCCTCTATGGTGATGACGCATACGTCCTCGCTGGACACGTCGGGCGATTCAGTGTATTACAGCGGCCTGCTGTCGAGCCGCCGATCCTATCTGCGGTCAATGCCGGGCACGCAATACGTCTATTCCAATTTCGGTTACTGCCTGCTGCCCTGCATGCTGGAACGGGTCACCGGCGCCGCCTTTAACGACCTTGTAAAGGAATACCTGTTTTCACCGCTGGGAATAGACGCTTCTTACGTATATAACGAGCTGGAGGATACCTCGGACGTCGGCGTGCTTTACGGCAGCGGCGGGCTTTCAATAGAAGAGCTCTCATCCTTTCACAGCCGTGGGCTCGGCGAGGATCTTACGCTGGGCGCCGGGAATCTGATTATTTCGGCAAAGGATTACGTAAAGCTGCTGGGGTTATTGACCCATGAGGGAAAAGACGTGGACGGGGAGGCCGTGCTCTCCGCCGAAACGG
This sequence comes from Clostridia bacterium, assembly GCA_017439205.1. Lineage (GTDB taxonomy): Bacteria > Bacillota > Clostridia > Oscillospirales > Acutalibacteraceae > RUG806. Next base: position 8,737 of record JAFRSZ010000106.1, on the reverse strand, counting down.
TAGAAGAAATGCTGACGTCACGCGTATCGGAATCCGGGTTCGACGTGGCTTACGGCAGCCAGATCCAGACGGACGTGATCGAGGGGCAAACGGTGTACGTGCACACCGGCTCCGCCTACGGCATGTATTCCGCCTACGTGTTCGACCCCGTGTCCAAAAGAGCCGTTGTTGTGCTCACAACGGGAGAGGAGCGGCTTGCGGACGACAACGGCGTATACGCCCTGTGCCTCGAACTGATCAGAGAAGTATGGAACAGCGGGATGGCCGGGAAAACGTGAATAAAGCGCGGCGCAGATAAGGGATAATATAGCCGCAGCGGCGTACATATTTGCGAAAAACCTGTATTATCCCTTATCTGCACCGCCCAATACCGGGTCGCTTTTTTTGCGGCGGTTCCGTAAATGATCGGTGTAAAAGAAAACCGAAAACGGAGCAGGCGCCCTGCGGGGATCACCGCAAGGCGTCCGTTTTTTGTTGAACGGTTTATTGCCGCAGTTTTATTCGGCAGGCTGCGCCGCGGTGGGAAGAACGAAATTGAGAACGTAATCCGGCGCGGCGCCGGTGAGCGTAACTTCGGGTGTTTCGCCCGCGGTCACCGTGCCGATCGTAAAGGTGGGCGTTGCTCCCGCCTCGCCCTGCGGGCCTTCGGGGCCGGTTTCGCCCTGCGGGCCTTCGGGACCCTGTTCACCCTGCGGACCTGCGGGCCCCTGTTCGCCCTGCGGACCTGCGGGCCCCTGTTCACCCTGCGGACCTGCGGGCCCCTGTTCGCCCTGCGGACCTGCGGGCCCCTGTTCGCCCTGCGGGCCTTCGGGGCCCTGTTCACCCTGCGGACCTTCGGGGCCGGTCTCGCCCTGAGGGCCTGCGGGGCCGGTTTCACCCTGCGGGCCTGCGGGGCCGGGGATCAGACATGCGCAGCTCGCGATCGGGCGGCAGCATCCGCAGTCGGCGGTCTGCGCAGCGGCAAAGCTGTGTACGGCCGTGGGCTTGTTCAGCAGGTCGCCGTTCAGGGGAAATATATATTCAGTCATCAAAACAACCTCCTTTCAAACTGACGCGGGCGGTTGCGCCCGCAGTTCATTCTATGCGCCGGAAAGGGAAATGTGAAATTCCATTTTACCGTTGCGCTTTTCTTTTTCGTATGATATACTGAAATCCGTGATCTGCAGATCGTCAGGAGAAATCATACGCCGTGAAACTGATGGTGACCTACCTTAAAAAATACAGACTGATCAGCGTGCTTGCGCCTTTGTTCAAAATGGCGGAGGCGTTTTTGGAGCTGCTCGTTCCGCTGGTGGTCAGAGATATCATCGACGTCGGCATCGGGAACCGCGACGCTTCATTTGTTGTGCGGTGCACGGTGCAGCTGGCGGTGATGGCGCTGCTGGGGCTGGCCTTCTCGTTGACCGCGCAGTATTTTTCCGCCCGTGCAGCGGTGGGCTTTTCCGCGGATCTGCGCGCTCAGATGTTCCGGCACGTTTCCTCTTTCAGTTATGCAAAAATAGATAAAATGGGCGCTTCCGCCCTTCTCACCCGGCTTACCAGCGATACGGAGCTTGCCCAGAACGGCGTGAATCTGACGCTGCGTCTGCTTCTTCGCTCGCCTTTTGTTGTATTCGGCGCGGTGATCATGAGCTTCACAGTGGACGTGAAGAGCGCGCTGATCCCGGCGGCGGCCGTACCGGTGCTGGGGGCTGTGATCGCGGGCGTGATGCTCTTTACGATGCCGCTGTATAAAAAAGTGCAGACGAAGCTCGACGCGGTGCTCGGTCACGTGCGCGAGGCATTGAGCGGCGTGCGGGTGATCCGGGCCTTCTCAAAGGAGCAGGCGCACACCGCCGCGTTTGCCGAAAAGAACGACGCGCTGTTTTCGGTTTCGTTCTTCGCGGGCAGGATATCTTCGCTTCTGAACCCCGTTACCTATATTCTGATCAATATCGCCACGATCGTGCTGATCTGGACCGGCGCGCTGCGGGTGCAATCGGGCATCCTCACGCAGGGGGCCGTGGTGGCGCTCTATAACTACATGGCGCAGATCCTCGTGGAGCTGATCAAGCTCGTGAACCTCGCGGTAACGATCTCCCGGGCGCTCGCGGGCGCGAAGCGCATCGAATCGGTGCTGGCCGAAGAAACGGATATGGCCTTCCCCGAGGTCGGCGCGCAGCCCGATTTTTCCGCCCCGGCGGTGGAATTCGTGCATGCGGACCTGAAGTACGGCGAAAACGCCGATCTCTCGCTGCGTGATATCTCCTTTGCCGCGGCGGGCGGCAGCCTCGGAGTGATCGGCGCCACAGGGTCCGGCAAATCCTCGCTGGTCGATCTGATCCCCCGGTTCTACGACGTTACTTCCGGTGAAGTAAAGCTCTTCGGACATAACGTAAAAGAATATTCCGCCGATATGCTGCAGCGGCTCGTCGCCGTGGTCCCGCAGAAGGCGGTGCTGTTTTCGGGCACGCTGCGCGATAACCTCAGGTGGGGCAACGAAAACGCCTCCGATGAAGAGATGCTTAGAGCGCTTCAAACGGCGCAGGCGTTCTCTTTCGTAAACGAAAAGGGCGAAGGGCTGGATCTGCCGATCGAGCAGGGCGGCCGCAACCTCTCCGGCGGGCAGAAGCAGCGCATCGCCGTTGCGCGGGCGCTGGTGAAAAACGCCCCGATCCTGATATTGGACGATTCCGGTTCCGCGCTGGACGCCGCCACCGAAAAGGCCATGCGCGCGGCGCTCGGCGAGGTCGGCGCGAAGCTCGTGGTCACCGTTTCGCAGCGGACCGGCAGCGTCGCCGGGTGCGACGATATCCTGGTGCTGGAAGACGGCGCTCTCACCGCCCGCGGCAGGCACGAAGCGCTGCTCTCGCGCAGCCCCGCCTACGCCTTTATTTACCGCTGTGAGGAAGGGGGCGACGGCGTTGTCTGATAAGAAAGCCCCCAGGGGCACCGTAAAAAAGCTGCTGCGCGCGCTGCGCCCGTACAGGGGCAGGCTGCTGTTCTCGCTTCTGTGTTCCGCCGTGAACGCGGGTCTGAGCCTTTATATCCCGCTGCTGTTCGGCAGGTGTATCGACCTGATCGTCGGTCCGCATAACGTGGATACTCAGGGCGTAAAAAACAAGCTTATGCTCAGCGGCGCGCTGATCCTGATAAGCGCGCTCGGCGCGTATCTGGCTGCGGCGGAAAACAACCGCGTTACGCAGAGCGTGATCCGGGACCTGCGCAACGGCGCGTTCCGCAAAATTCAGATATTGCCGCTTTCGTATCTCGATTCCCACCCCTCCGGCGACACGCTGAGCCGCGTGGTGAACGACGTGGACCGCTTTGCGGACGGCCTTCTTTTGGGCTTCACGCAGTTCTTCTCCGGGGTGATCACCATCGTCGGCACGCTGGCGCTGCTGTTCAGCCTCAGCTGGCAGGTGGCGCTCACCGTGGTGCTGCTCACGCCGCTTTCGCTGGTCACGGCGCACCTGATCGCGCACCGTTCGTTCCGGTATTTCCAGCGGCAGGCTTCCATCCGCGGCAGCCTTACCGCTCTTACCGAGGAAACCGTGGGCAACCTGAAAACCGTAAAGGCCTTCGGGCAGGAAGAAAACGCCGGACGCAGGTTCGATGAAGTCAACGGGGAGCTGAAAAGCGCCTCGCTGAAGGCTATATTCATCTCGTCTATCTCCAATCCCGGCACCCGGTTCGTAAACGCTCTGGTGTATGCCGGCGTGGCGATCACCGGCGCGTTCAGCGTGCTGGGCGTGTTCGGCGGCGGCCTTACCGTGGGCCTGCTCGTGAGCGCTCTGGGGTTTGCCAACCAGTATACCAAGCCCTTTAACGAAATATCCAGTGTGTTTGCGGAGATGCAGAACGCCCTCACCTGTTTTTCGCGCGTGCGGGAACTCACCGACGCCCCCGCAGAACAGCCCGATCCGCCCGAAGCCGCGGAGATCGGCAGGGCCGAGGGCAATGTGGAGCTGCACGACGTTGCGTTTTCTTACGATAAGAGCCGCGAATTCATCAAGGGATTCAATCTCAGCGTGCGGGAGGGGCAGAAGGCCGCCATCGTGGGTACCACCGGCTGCGGCAAGACCACCGTGATCAACCTGCTGATGCGCTTTTACGAGATCGACGGCGGAAGGATCCTGCTGGACGGCACGGATATCCGCGATATCACAAAAAAGAGCCTGCGGGGCAATGTGGGCATGGTGCTGCAGGATACCTGGCTGAAGAACGCTTCCGTGCGCGAAAACCTGCTGGAGGGCCGCCCGGACGCGTCTGACGAAGAGATGATCGCCACTGCGAAGCGCACCCACGCGCACTCGTTCATCAAACGGCTGCCGCAGGGCTACGACACCGTGCTGGGCGAGGACGGCGGCTCCCTTTCGCAGGGGCAGAAGCAGCTTCTGTGCATCACCCGCGCCATGCTGGCGGACCCCAACATCCTGATATTGGACGAGGCCACCTCCAGCATCGACCTTGCCACCGAGATCAAGGTGCAGAAGGCGTTCGACGAGCTCACCGCCGGGCGTACCTGCTTTATCGTAGCGCACCGGCTTTCCACCGTGATGCACTGCGACGTGATCGCCGTGATGGACGGCGGAAAGATCGTGGAAAAGGGGACCCACGAGGCGCTGCTGGCGCAGGGCGGTTATTACGCGAAATTATGGGCAAGCCGCAGCTGCTGACGCGGTTTGCAAACAAAGATGTGTTTTTTCAGAGAGAGAAGGAATATGGGTATGAAAAGAGAAGCGAGGAGCGTTTTATTGCTTTTGTCTGCGCTGCTGGCGCTGTGCGTATTGCTCGGCGCGTGCGGCAGGGGCGGCAAGGGCGTGCGCATCAACGAGGTGGTGGCGTCCAACCGCAAGTCGTATACGGACGACGACGGCGGCCATCCCGACTGGATCGAGCTGTATAACGGCGGCGGGAGCGCGGTGGACCTCACCGGCTGGAGCATCACCGACGACAGCGCCGACGCCGAAAAGTTCGTGTTTTCCGGCGGCGAGATCCCTGCGCGCGGGTTCGTGCTCCTGTATGCCGATAAGGGTTCCGCGAAGACCGGCGTCGCCGGGAACGCGCGCCTGAATTTCGGCCTCAGCGCGAAAAACGGCGAGACCCTGTTCCTTTATGACGACAGCGGCAAGCTGGTCTCCAAGCTGGAGTTCCCGGCGCTGGAAACGGACGAGAGCTACGGCGTAAGCGGCGGCAAGACCGGCATGCTGCACATGCCCACGCCCGGCGAGCCGAACAGCGTCCTCAGAGACGAAGCCGAAAAGGACGCGCCCGCCGGCCCGGGCGAAGCGGTGGAGTGCAGCGTGGTGATCAACGAGTATTCCACCAACGATACCCAGACGCTCACCGATAAAAACGGCGATTTTACCGCATGGGTCGAACTGTACAACGCCGGGGATGAAGCGGCGCCGTTGCAGGGGTTCTTTTTGTCCGACGATCCCGCCGATCCGCAGAAATGGGCTTTCCCGGCGAGTACGGTGGAACCCGGCGGCTATCTGCTGATCTACCTGAACGGCGACGATAAAGAAAAACCGCTCAGCGCGTCGTTCTCGCTCTCAGGCAAAGAAGAGTGCCTGCTGCTCAGCGACCCGAACGGCAACGAGCTGGACCGCTGCGAGGTATACGAGCTCTTCGCGAACCTCGCCTGCGGGCGTGTAACGGACGGCGCCGACGAATTCGGCTTTTTCGCCTCCGCCACCCCGGGCAGGGCGAACGATAAGCAGGCGTTCGGCTCGGTGGATTCCGCCGCCCGAACGGACAGCAAAGAGCTGGTGATCACCGAGGTGGCGGCGGTCAACACCTCCCGGCGCGCGCCCGACGGCGAGACCTACGATTACGTGGAGCTTTACAACGCCTCCGACGCGCCCGTGGAGCTGTCGGATTACCGCATCTCCGATTCCAAAAAGGCTTCTTCCTTTCTCGAGCTGCCGGAATGGACGCTCGAACCGGGCGAATACGCGGTGGTGTACTGCGCCGACGCGCCCGTATGGGACGCGGTCTCCGCGGATATCGGCCTGAACCGTTACGGCGAGACCGTGTATCTGGCGGATGCCTCCGGCACGGTGGTGGATTCCCTTGAATATAAACGCCTTTCCGACGGCAAAAGCTGCGGCAGGCTTCTCACCGGCGACTGTACGCCGGTGTATTTCTCTTCGCTCACGCCCGGGGAGGAGAACCCCGAACGGGGCCTCAAGGCCGCCGTGGCGAACCCTGTGTTTTCGATTGGCAGCACCTATGTGAAAAAGGGCACGCAGATCCGCATCGAGAGCGACGATACCGTGTATTACACCACCGACGGCAGCGAGCCCACCGAAGAGAGCGAGCCGTACGATTTTCCGATCGAGATCACCGAAACCACGGTCCTGCGCGCCCGCGCCTACCGCAGGGGGGCGCTGCCTTCGGATATCGTTACGTCCACTTACCTGATCGAAAAAAAGCACGACCTGCCGGTGGTGTTCCTTGCCACGGACGAGGATAACCTTTACGATGAATCCACCGGCATCTGGGCCACCGGCTACGGCGCTTCGAGCGAATTTCCGTATCAGGGCGCAAACTTTTGGAAGGACTGGGAGCGCCCGGTGCATTTCGAGTATATGACGCCGGACGGCGTGAGCCAGGTGTCGTTTGACGCCGGTATGAAGGTGTTCGGGCAGTTCAGCCGGGCGGAGGCGCAGAAGAGCGTGTCCATCCGCCTCAGGGACCGTTACGGCCCGAAGGAGGTGTGCTATCCTTTCTTCAGGGACTGCGGCGTCAACGTCTTTTCTTCGCTGGTGCTGCGCAACAGCGGGCAGGATATCAGTTACGCCCATATCCGTGACGCCTTCTGCGCCATGGTGCTCAAAAACAGCATGGACGTGGATATCATGGATTATCAGCCCGTGGCGGTGTACGTGAACGGCAAATACCACGGCCTTTACGACCTGCGCGAGAAGATCGACGCCGATTATCTCGTCAACCACTACGGCGTGGATGAGAACAACACCGACCTCATCAAGGGCGTGCGTGACGTGCAGGTGGGCACAAGGGACGCCTACGACGAGTTTGAAAGCTACATCCGAAACCACGACCCTGCGGACGACGAGGTGTACGAATATCTCGAATCGATTGTGGATATCGATAACCTGATCTGCTACTGGATGGCGGAATCCTTTTTCAACAACACCGATACCGGCAATATCCGCTTCTGGCGCGAGAAGACAGACGGGGGCAAGTGGCGGTGGATCTTTTTCGACGTTGACTGGGCGCTGTTCCCCAGCACTTACCGGCGCAACGGCATCGCCGCCTATCTCGATCCCTCCGGCCACGGCGTTGGCAACGCCTTCAGCACCGTCGTTATGGTGCGTTTTATGCGCAGCGAAAGTTTTCGCACCCGCCTTCTGGAGCTGCATAAGCAGCATCTCGAAACCACCTTCGACCTGGATCGCATGCTGGAGATCTTCGACGCGATGATCGAAGAGATCGATTCCGAAATGAAGCGCCACACCGAGCGGTGGAACGGCATCCTGAGCTACGAGGGCTGGAAGCGCAACGTGAGCACCCTGCGCGAGATCATTACCGAACGGCCCGAAATGTTCAGGAACAATATGATCTCCACGTTCGATATGACCGAAGAGGAGCAGGAGAAATACCTGCCGAAGCTCACCTCCCCGGAAGAGCGAACCGTAGGGTAATTAATGGAATCTTAAAGATTTTTCCCGTTGTTTCTTAAGCAAATACTATGGTAAAATCACCGTGAAAGGAGTTTTTTGCATGAAACGTAAAAAATCTGCCGCGGCGATTTTCTTTTGGGTGATCGAGGGGCTCTGCCTCGCCGCCGCGCTGCTCTTTGCCGTGTGCGGTGGCGTGATCGCAGGCGATTGGGGGAGCGTCCTTTACGCCGTGCAGATCCCGCTGCATTTCGCCGTGCTGGCAGGGGCGGTCCGGCTCGTCGTAATGGGGCTCAAACGCAAAACGAAATATAAAAAAACCGTGCGCGCCGCAATGGCGGCCGGGGGTTTCGCGGCGATCTTTCTGCTCACCGTTTACGGCGGTATCCTGCCGTTCCAGACGGACGCCGAAACGCCTGCGCTTCTGGAGCAGACGCAGGAAACGTGCAGTGAATTCTGTGCCTCCAAGGGGTTTACCGGCACCGGGATGATCTATAACGACCAGATCGCCGAGTTCCGCACGGCGGGAATATACCGCCTCCCGCAGGAAGAGGCCGCCGCAAAACGCGCGTACCGGCGGCTGGCGGGGGATATCCGCAACGGCTCCGCTTCGCCGGTGAACCTGCTGCCCTTTGTACACCGCAGGCTGCCCCTCGGAAACGGTTATGCGCTTATTTCTCCGGTGATCGCGACGCGCCTGGGCACCCTGCCCTTCGGCGGCGAATACCTCGGCTTCGTTTTGATTCACGCCGGAGAGGAAAACTACTGCGTGGAATACGTTATGACCTCCGATTTCATTCTCGGGAATCTGTTCTGCAGCGGGCCGGAAAACCGCTCTCTTTCCGCGCTCACGCAGAAGATCCTCGACGACCCGGGAGGCTTTCTGCTTTCGCCGCAGCCCGACCCCGCGCTTTCGTAACGGCGTCGCCTCCGCCTGCCCGGCGGAGGCTTTGGCAAATTACAGTTTGTCGCGCGGTTTGATGAATGATGAACGATGAATGATGAATGATTTCGGAAAACGCGGTGCGCGTTTTGATTCTTCCGTAGGGGGCGGCGTCTCGACGCCCCGCAAATAAAACACGAAATGATCATCTGCAAACGATTGCATT
>JAFRSZ010000105.1 GCA_017439205.1 Clostridia bacterium | reverse complement strand
CTTCAGGCAGTGGAACGAGACCGAGCTCGACAGCTATCTGATCGAGATCACCCGCGACATTCTGGCCTACAAGGACACGGACGGCGCGCCTTTGGCGGAAAAGATTCTCGACACCGCAGGACAGAAGGGCACCGGCAAATGGACCGGCATCGCCGCGCTCGACGAAGGCGTGCCGCTGACGCTGATCGGCGAGGCTGTGTTCTCAAGATGCCTTTCCGCCATGAAGGAAGAGCGCGTGGAGGCCGCGAAGGTTTTTGACAGAAAGATCCCCGCGTTCGAGGGCGATAAGACCGAAATGGTGGAAGCCATCCGTCAGGCGCTGTTCGCCTCCAAGATCATCTCTTACGCGCAGGGCTATACGCTGATGCGCACCGCGGCCGCGCACTACGGCTGGAACCTCAATTACGGCGGCATCGCGCTGATGTGGCGCGGCGGCTGCATCATCCGCTCTGTTTTCCTCGGCAGGATCAAAGAGGCCTTCGAGGCCGATCCGGAGCTTAAAAACCTGATCCTCGACCCCTATTTCAAAGAGACCATCGAAAAGCTGGTGCCCGCGTGGCGCAAGGTTGCCGCGGCTGCGGCGCAGTACGGCGTTCCCGCCCCTGCCATGACCTCCGCGCTCAGCTACTTCGACGGCTATACCACCGCGCGTCTGCCGGCGAACCTCCTGCAGGCGCAGCGCGACTACTTCGGCGCGCACACGTATGAGAGGACCGACGCCCCCAGAGGCGAGTTCTTCCATACCAACTGGACCGGTCACGGCGGCGATACCGCCGCTTCCACCTACAATGCATAAGATAAAGCTGATCGCGCTGGATCTGGACGGCACCCTGCTCGACGCCGACAAACGCATGCCCGCGGAAAACGCGGCGGCGCTTGAACGTGCGGCGGGCGAGGGGATCGAGATCGTGCCCGCCACCGGCCGGTTCTTCCGCGGCATGCCGCAGATCGTAAAGGATCTGCCGTACGTTCATTACGTGATCTCGGTCAACGGCGCCGAGGTGTATGACGTTGCGCGGCGAAAAACCCTTTGTTCCGCGGAGATCCCGTGGGAGCGGGCCGTGGCCGTGATGGAGCGGCTCGACGCGTTGGACGTGCTCTACGACTGTTACCAGAACGGCTGGGGCTGGATGACGCGGGTGTTTTATGACCGCGCGGAGCAATACGCCGCGAACGTACACAGCCTTGATATGATCAAAAATCTGTGCACGCCCGTGCCGGAGCTCAAAGCCGTATTGAGAGAACGAGCTTCGGGCGTACAGAAGATACAGATCTTTTTCCGCGATATGGACCTGCGCGCCGAAATGCTGAAAACGCTGCCCGCAGAGTTCCCCGATCTGGTCGTGACCACCTCTATCGTCAACAACATTGAATTCAACAGCCGCGAAGCCACCAAGGGCGTCGCTCTGAAAAAGCTTGCGGCGGCGCTCGGGATATCCGTGAATGAAACGATGGCGTTCGGCGACGACCGCAACGATATCCCGATGCTCGAGACCGCCGGGATCGGCGTTGCCATGGGGAACGCCGAAGAAGAAGTGAAGCGGGCCGCCGATTTCGTTACCTGCGACTGCGGAGACGGCGGCGTGGCGCGCGCGATGAAACATTTTCTGTGGGAGAACGAACCATGAACGATATTTACAGAATTGCCGAAACGGAAACCGGGCTTACGCCGGAAGAGATCAGGGCGGCGCTGCTTGCCGCCGTTGAGGGGCGCGATCTGAAAAAAGTGCTGATAGTGCCGCCGGATTTCACCCGGTTCCATTCGGGCGCGGGCTTCATCACGAACGTATACTACCACGCGCTCACCGAAAAGGGCGTACGGGTGGATATCATGCCGGCGCTCGGCACCCACGTGCCGGTCTCTGAGGCGCAGTGGACCGCGATGTTCGGCGATATCCCCTACGGCTGCATGCTCGTGCACAACTGGCGCACCGACGTGGTAAAGCTCGGCGAGATCCCGGCGGATTTTATCTCGGAGATCACAGAGGGCCTGTGGACCGAACCGGTCGCGTGCGAGGTCAACCGCCTTGTGATGGACGAGAGCTACGATCTGATCATCTCCCCCGGCCAGGTGGTGCCGCACGAGGTCATCGGCATGGCGAACCACGCCAAAAACCTCTTCGTGGGCGTGGGCGGCAGCGAAATGATCAACCGGTCGCATATGATCGGCGCGGTGTACGGCATGGAACGCATGATGGGCAAGGACCACACGCCCGTGCGCAGGATCTTCGATTACGGCATGGAGCATTTCTTAAAGGACCGCCCGATCATGTTCGTGCTTACGGTCACGACCGCCCCCGGCGGCAAAATAAGGACGCACGGCATCTTTATCGGCGAGGGCAGGGAATGCCTGACGCACGCCGTGAAGCTGGCGCAGCTCAAAAACATAGATTTCGTTGAGCACGGCCTCAAAAAATGCGTGGTATATCTCGATCCCTCCGAATTCAAAAGCACGTGGCTCGGCAACAAGGCCGTTTACCGCACGAGAATGGCGATGGCGGACGGCGGCGAGCTGATCATCCTCGCGCCCGGCGTGGAGCGCTTCGGCGAGGACGACCGCGTGGATCAGCTGATCCGCAAATACGGCTACCGCGGCCGGCTGCACACGCTGGAGGAATTCAAAAAGCCCGAAAACGGCGACCTGCGCGAGAACATGGGCGCAGCGGCGCACCTGATCCACGGCTCGTCGGACGGCAGATTTTCGATCACGTACGCCGTGAAGGAGATCTCAAAGGAAGAGATCGCTTCCGTGGGCTTCGGCGCGGCGGATTACGACGAAACGGCGAAAAAATACGACCCCTCGAAGCTGAAATACGGCTATAACGAGGTGGACGGCGAAGAGATCTATTTCATCCCGAACCCCGCGCTCGGCCTCTGGATCAACCGCGAAAAGTTCGAGGGATAAGGCAAAGGTTGTTTTTCTATGTATGACGTTTATACAGCTGAAGGCTATCGATGGGATAAAAACCGCGTGTGGAAAAAACCGTTGTGTCGGATGAATGGAACGGCCGGCCGCGCCGTAATGATCACTACGTTGCTTTCGCGATCCCCGGCCTAACGTATGCGGCGGCGTATTTCCAGCTGACGAAGATCAGAGATTATAAAGAACTGTTTTACAGAATCAATCAAACGGATGAACCCGGTACGCTGGACCCGGAATACAATGCAACGTTTCTTCCCGTTCACAGAGCGAACTATTATAACGAAGTTGTGGAACACCGCCCGTGTACTACCGAAGAAAGCTTAAAAAGATATTTCGGCGACGTCTGCATTGCCAACTCCATGATGAATGCGGACACGATCGTTCTGGATTTCAGGGATATTCGCGAAGCTGTTCTTTTTGCTTCTTACGTTCGCATTGCCTTGGATTTGCTGACCAACAAGAGAGGAATCAGTAAAATCATCGTTCTGCATTGATTGACTGAAAAGAAAATAGCGAACAGGTCCGGTAAAAACGGACAACAGTAAAAACAGAACCCTCCTGTGATACAATGGAAGAGAGTATCATAGGAGGGATTTTTACGGCAGGGAGCTGTTAAATACACCGCTTTTTATATCTTTATCTTTCAATCGTTCGGGATTTGTGCGACAACAGCGTTTTCCGCTTCTTCCGCTTCTTTCTGAAGCGCGGGATCGTACGAGAGGATCGGCGCTACGTCCTTTTTGCGGATCTTCCGGTCTACGTAGTTTTTCGTGATCTTCATCACAAGCGGGAACAGCACTACCACGCCGATCAGGTTCGGGATCATCATCAAACCGTTGAACGTGTCTGAGATATCCCAAGCCAGCGAAGAGGTCATCACCGCGCCGAGGATGATCGTTCCGATGTGGATGATCTTGAAGATTACGGTGCTCTTCGTGCCGAACAGGTATTCCCACGCCTTCGTGCCGTAATGGGACCAGCCCAGCACCGTTGTGAAAGCAAAGAGGAACATTGCCACCGCCACAAATTTTTCGCCGATATTGCCGACGGAAAACACGGAATTGAAGGCACTTGCCACAAGGGTTGCGTCGCCCGCGCCGCCGGCAGTTGCGCCCGTGGCAAGATCGTAAACACCCGAGGTGAGCACCACAAGGGCGGTAAGCGTGCAAACAATGATCGTATCCGCAAACACCTCGAAAATGCCCCACATACCCTGCATCACGGGCTCTCTGACGTTGGAATTGGAGTGCACCATTACCGAAGAACCGAGGCCCGCTTCGTTCGAGAACACGCCGCGCTTGAAGCCCTGGGTCATCGTTTTGTCGATCACGGTTTTCAGCATATAGCCGCTCGCGCCGCCGATGGCCGCGATGGGGGTGAAAGCGTTTTTGAAGATCGCGCCGAATGCGGGCGGAATGTTCGCGTAATTCTTGCCCACGATCACGAACGCGCCGAGAATGAACGCCACCACCATAAAGGGCACCACCTTTTCGGCGAAGGAGGCGATACGGCGAAGTCCGCCGAGGATAATGAGCGAGGCGAGAATCACAAGCACCGTGCCGATGAGAATGGCATAGAGCGAAACGCCCTCAAACACCTGAATGCCGGATAACGCTTCTATTCTGAAGGCGCTTTCGATGTTCAGCACGATCTTGTTCACCTGGCCCATCGAGCCGATGCCGAAGGATGCCAGTATCGCAAAGCAGGAGAACAGCACAGCGAGAATCTTTCCGATCCATTTGCAGCCCTTCTTTGCGCCGAGACCGTCGCGCAGATAGTACATCGCGCCGCCGGACCATTCGTTGTCTTTGTTGCGGCGTCTGTAATAAATGCCGAGCACGTTTTCAGAAAAGTTCGTCATCATGCCGAAAAACGCCGCTACCCACATCCAGAACACCGCGCCCGCGCCGCCGGTGCAGATCGCCGCCGCAACGCCCGCGATATTGCCGGTGCCCACGGTTGCCGCCAGCGCTGTGCAAAGCGCCTGGAACGGCGAGATGGAGCGAGCGTCCTTCGAGTGACCGATCACGTCGCGGTGGAACAATGAACCGATGGTGCTTTTCCACCAGTGTCTCAGGTGGCTGATCTGAAATACCTTTGTGACAACGGTGAGCAGAATGCCGGTGCCGATGAGCAGAATGAGCCCCACCTTGCCCCAAACGAAGCTGTTGACCGCGTCGTTTACCGAAGTAACGCTGCTGAAAAATGAGTTCATGGTTCCATTCCTCCGAATGATGTTTTTTATGGATCGGGCAAACGGCCCGATAACGTACAAAAAGAGCAGACCCGAGGGGTCTGCCCAAACGCAAAAGTACGGTGCGGTGCATCCGGGAGTCGGATGTTCGCATGCTCTTTGTCCTTTTGCCTGAGAGATTGGCGGCTTTCGCCGCTTGCCCCTTCGGCACTCGTTCCGGCCGGCTGCCGGTGAGCTTCTCCAAAGATCCGTCGGCACGCAGTCCTCATCCAAACAGGACACCTGAGAGTGTTACTCCTTCGGTCGCATACAGCGTTTCCTGCGCACGTCATACGGATATATATTCATTTTTTGAAATAATATCACGGTTTTTTCGGTTTTGCAATACTTTTTTTTAATATTTTTGCAGTTGTTCTTCTGCGTCATGTCTTGCATTTTCTGAAGGAGCTGCTGTATATCGGTTCCTCCGTTTTTGTTTTTCTTATATCAATTCTGTTTCAGAAACCGAAAGACGCGCTCATAAAAATCGGCTGCCTCTTCGTATGCCGCATGGCCGAGCCCCGGGTAAACGTGAAGCGTACTGTTCGGGATGCGCTGCCGCATCTCGCGCGAGGCTTCGACCCCTACGATCTTATCGTCTTCCCCCGCCAGGATCAGGGTGGGGCAGGCAACGGTCCCGAGCCGGTCGAAGGCGTCGAACGCAAGGATCGAATGCGCGTTGATCAGAAATCTCCGGTAATCCTTCGGCTTGCTGATGCTGCCGATCAGGTGATAGGCCCTCCTGAGCTTTTTCAGACGCTCGGGGGAGTAGCTGTTTTCCACCGTGTCGATCATCAGCTGTTTGTGGTCGCCGGCTTCGGCGAGTTCGATCCAGCGCCCCACGCGTTCGCGGATCAGGGGGTTTGCCCGGGGCGCGGAAACGGCGAGGACCAGTTTTTCAACAAGCCCGGGGTGATCCAGCGCCATTGCGAGCGCGATCATGCCGCCCTGCGAAACGCCAAGGACGGCGGTTTTTTCAACGCCGAGCTCTTTCAGCGCCGCGGCCTGGTCGTTCGCCATATCCCAAACGGAATATCCCTCGGGCATGTCGTTTTTGCGGCTGAACACATAAACGGTGTAATCGTCAAAAATCGGCCGGTAGGAGCCTGCCAGCAGCATGGCTTTCCCCTTTACGGTGGCAAGCCCGTCCGATAGGCCGGGCAGTACGGTCAGCGTCTTTTTGCCGCGCCCGAAGCAGGCGAAGTACATCTCTGTGCCCCCGACCTTTACGGCGCCGTTCTTCGCATTCGGTATCATGGCGTTTTCCTTTTCTCCGGTTTTCTGCCGGATTCGATCAGCTCCCGCTCAAATTCAGCCGGGTGCTTCAGGTAATAATCCTGATGGTACTCCTCCGCCGCGTAAAAGGCGGTGAAGGGTTCCAGCGATACGTATACCTCTTTGCCCGAATCGTTTTTCAGCTTCCGGATGCGGTTTGCGGCAAGCGCCCTTTCTTCTTCGCAGGTATAGTAGACCGCGAGCGTATAGGAACGCCCCCTGTCGATGAACTGGCCGCCCGGATCGAAGGGGTCCACGTTTGCAAAAAAGATATCCAGAAGCGTTTCGTAAGAAACCACTGCGGGGTCGTATTCGAGCATGACCGTTTCACGGTGGCCCGTTTTCTGCGCTTTTACGTCCTCATAGGCGGGGTTTTGTTCTTTGCCGCCGGAATATCCGCTCACGACCTTTTCTACGCCGTAGATCTTATAGATCGGCGTGATGCACCAGAAGCACCCGCCCGCAAAATAGGCTTTCATTTTCCGATCCTTCTTTCATGGGTTGAATTTTATTATACAACAAACCGTTTTTATTTTCAATTCCCAAACGCCTGAAAAGCGGAACGCCGCGCCGATACCGCTTGACAAACGCGCCGCCGTATTATATGGAACGGGTAGAGAAATATGCTTCGGGAGGCCCGGTATGAGAACTCCATTCGGGGCAATATGGCTGCTTTTGTGCGACGGCGTTTTCATCACGCTTGAAAAATCATAACGACCGAAGAAAACGGTTGTAAACGCGCCGTGTGTGTGATATAATGAAACCGTAAAAACCATAACGGGAGGTGAAATCGGTATGGAAGGCATCAGATCTGTTATCGACGGATTACTTGACGTGATCACTTCTTTCTTTGTAAGCATTCTGTTTATGTTCAATAGATAAACCTTTCAGCTCGCAGGTCAGACGCTCCCGTTCTCAGGGGGCGTCCGTTATTGTATACTGTTTGTGCGAACCGCGCAGCGGGGGGCGGCGCCGCCGCATTTTTGCTTGACAGCGGCGCGCTTTCTATTTACAATAAATACAGAGAAAAAATATGGGAGGAACGGGCATGAAATACCGCACCATGGGGAAGTTGGGGGTACAGACCTCCGCGTTCGGGCTGGGCTGCATGCGCTTTAACGGAGAGGCGTCCGGCGACAGCGTGATAGACGAAGAAAAGGCGATCAGGCTGATCCGTCAGGCGATCGACGGCGGCGTGACGTATCTCGACACCGCCTACGTGTATCTGAACAAAACCTCAGAGACCGTTGTGGGCAAGGCGCTGCGCGACGGGTACCGTGAGAAGGTGACGATCGCCACCAAGATGCCGCTGGGGCACGTGCACGACCGGCAGAGCATGGAAGCCCTGCTGGAGGAGGAGCTCGAAAAGCTGCAGACCGACCATATCGATTTTTATCTGATGCACGGCGTGAATAAAGAAGAGTGGGAAAAGTTCAAGGAGATCGGCGCGCCGGAGTTTTTCGACGATATGAAGCGCGAGGGCAGGATCCGCTATAAGTGCTTCTCTTTCCACGGCCCGTATGAGGATTTTGAATATATCCTGAACGATTACGATTGGGATATGGTGCAGATCCAGTATAACTTTATGGATATCGAGAACCAGGCCGGGCTGAAGGGCCTGAAGCTGGCGGGGGAGAAGGGCATCCCCGTGGTGGTCATGGAGGGGCTGCTCGGCGGCCGCCTCTCGAATGCGCCCGATAACGTGCAGGCGCTGTACGACGCCTTTCCGGTGAAGCGGAGCGCCGTTGAGTGGGCTTTCAGGTGGCTGTGCAACCATAAGGAGGTCGCCGTGGTGCTTTCGGGCTGCAACGAGCCGGAGCAGATCGCCGAAAACCTGCGCATCTTCGATACCGTGGAAGCGGGCGTGATGGACGAAGCCGAGCTGAGGCTGATGGAAAACGTGCGAAAGGCGTATCTCGACCGCACAAGGATCGGCTGCACCGGCTGCAAATACTGCATGCCCTGCCCGAACGGCGTGAACATCCCGGGCATCTTCTCTGTGTGGAACAACGTATCGCTCTACTGCGCGGACCCCGCGAAGGATTGGGGCCTGAAACGGATCAAAGAAAACGGCGCGGGAGCGGACAAGTGCGTGGGCTGCGGCGCGTGCGAGGCGGCCTGCCCGCAGCATCTGCCGATCATAGACCGGCTGCGAAACGCGTGGGAAGAGCTCTGCTGAAACCTACGTATCGTTATCGGGATAAGGGTATTCGGAAAAGGAAGGATCACGGATATTGGCTTATTTCAGAAGACTGATCGCGTTGCTGCTGTCATTTTTTACCGCGCTTTCCGCATTGTTCGGCGCGAACGCCGCAACGCTCATCCGCGGCAGCTCGATCACATGCGGCGGAAAGAAAAAGGATATTCCGTTTACGGTGCGCGCGTTTGCCTATAACGATTTTACGGACACGGCGCTGACGCTGGATACGGGGGCGATCACCTTCAAAAAGGGCGATACGATCCACCTCGATCTGATTCTGCTGCCCTGGGGAACCGGGCTTGAAACAACGACGGACAACGTGAAAACCGTGCTTGAGGATTCCTGCCTCAACCGGCTCGCCGTCACCCGGGCGAACGGCGCGATCGCGGACGACCCGCTTGTGCCGACGGTTTACTGTACGGATAATACGGCGGAGTTTTCCGGCGTTAAAACCGGTATTGAAAATATGAATCAGGAGGTCTTTGTATGAACATCTGTAAAAACTGCAACGCACAGTTGGACGATTCCGAGCGGATATGCCGCTTTTGCGGTACGCCGGTCGGTTCCGACAGCCCTGTCGCAGAACCGGCGTCCCCGGATGCGGCTCCCGTATCCGGTTCGGCGGGGTATTCCCGGCTGGTCGATTCCGACGAGGTGCGCAGCGCGCTGAAAAAGAACGCCCGTATCAGCAATCTTGTTTCGATCGTATTCGTTTTTCTGCCGTTCCTCGGTTTTCTGATCTACGGCGCGGTTTCCGACAAGATGGATTTCGGCAAGGCGGCGGTATACGGACTGATCGTTTCGGCGATCTTTGCGGTCATTTCGCTGTTTGTCGCGCTGAAACGTAAGCTTACAAAACCGTTTGAGGGCACCGTCGTCGATAAAAAGAAGTCTTTCCGCATGGCGAGGAACAACGGCGCCGCACCCCGTACGAAATATACCGTACGCATTGATTGCGAAGACGGCAAGCGCCGCAAAAAAGAGGTGAGCATCCCCGTTTACGAATACCTTGAGGTCGGCGACAGGGTGCGGTATCTGCCCCGGTTCCCGCAGCCCTTTGAAAAATACGACAAGCGCGCGGACGGAGAGGTGCTGTGCATGTTCTGCAGCAGAAGGAATCCGCTTTCGGAAACGACCTGTTCCTTCTGCCATAAACCGCTGATCAAATGAGCGCATGCGGGTGGCGAGTTCGCCCCGTCGGCAATACGGCGCTTCGTTGAAAAAACGCCCGTGACAACGCGGCTTTTCGCGCGGCCTGATCTTGACGGCCGGTATGCGGATAAAACAAAAACGCACGGAATGCAGTCCTGTACTCCGTGCGTTTGGTATTCTTATGATCTGAGTAAAAGAAACTCAGTCGGGATATCTTACCGTTCTGCCCGTAACGGTCTTTATGAAGAACACGCAGAAACCGGTAAAGAACTTCTTGAAGAACCCAACGAAGCGGATCTCTGCGAGCAAGTCTTTATCCTGCCGGTCGGCCGCCAGCGCCTTTACTTCCTTTTCGTTCACAAAGTCGTACCAGCGCACGACGCGCGTTTCGTACGTATCCGGCGCGTTCTCGTCCAGCTCGATCACCCGGTAGCCGTACTGGGTGGAGTAGGCGTCCCCGTTGTATCTGGTGGAAAGGGAGTTCACAATATCGATTCCCTTATAGTTTACGCCGAAAGCGTTGGAGTGGTCGTGGCCGGTAAAGATCGCGAGCACGTCGCCGCGTTCGACCATGGCGGCAAACTGGCCGTGATTATAATAACCGGGGCAGGGATACTCGCAGAGCATGCCGTAATTGGTATGCTCTTTTGAAAAACGGTAGTATTTGTTCTCGTTGTAGATGTGCGGATAAGAATATGCCGTCCAATAATCCTTTTCTTCGAGCGCTTCGTAGATCTCGGGCACGATGATGTGCTGGAAGGCGAGGGAGTATATCTTTCTGCCGCTGAGACGTTCGATTTCGGAAGAGGTCTCTTTGTACCACTCCACCTGATCTTCGGCAACGTTCGCGTAGTGGCCCTCGCCGTCGTAATCGCCGGAATCGAACACCCACAGGTTGAATCTCAGCCCGTCGCCCTCCGACGCGTAGATCGGGATCCGGTAGGTGCCGCAGCCGGTCAGCAGATCGCCGTCGTCAACGGAAACGGAGCAGGAATAGGCGTTGTACAGCGCCATAACGGCTTCTCTCGTATACGCGCCGTTTTCGGAATCGTGGTTTCCGAACGTGACCGCCACGGGGATGTTTCTGCTCTCGAATACCCGCATCAGTTGATCGATGCGTTCGGCGGTTTCCTCGTAGGTGTCTTCGGGCGCAAGATCGCCGGTGAGCATCACGAGATCGGGCTGTTCAACGTCGCAGGCGAGCGCGATCAGGCGGGTGCTCTCGGCAACGTTATCCTCGTGCAGGTGCGTGTCCGTAATGTGCAGGATTTTGAAACGGCCGTCGGCGTTAAACCGGAACGCCCGCGCCGTGAGATTGCCGTCCGCGGCGGCAAACAGGATCGCGCCTGCCGCCAGCGTAAGGCAAAGGATCAGTGAAAGGATCGATCTTAAAGTCTTTTTCATGGCTTTTGCCTCCCTGTGTTTTTTCCGTTTCCTGCCGTAAACAGAAAACCTGCTTATTCAAAATGCGTATAGTCGTAAAACGCTTTATTGCCCGCGCTTGCCGTTTATAACAAATAGTATACCAAAAAACCGGTAAAATGACAAGCCTGTAAATCGAAAAAGCCCCGGAAAGATTGAAGCGGTTTATTATACGTTTCACAATGAAGCGTGTTATCAAAGGATTTTTCTGCGGTTCATTCCCCTGAAATCGCTTTTCATTCTTTTTTTGCTCAAATTCCGAAAAATGTGATATGCTTATCCTCGGAAGCATATCATACGGGTTTATGACGCCGTTTGCGGTTTCATAAACGGAAAGAAAGGACGGATCATAATGAAACGCAAGATGAACAAAGCGCTCTGCATACTGCTTGCCTTCGTGATGCTGGCAACGGCTCTGCCCTCGTTTACCGCGCTGGCGGCGGGGGAGCTCATTGAGGGTACGCACGTGCGCTGGAGCTACAACGCCGATACGAAAACTCTCACGTTCTCGGGCTACGGCCCGATGCCGGACTACACGCCGACCGAGCTGCCGCCCATACCGAGCGTCCCGTGGCTGGAAGCGGAAAGAGAAGCCGAGACTCTTGTGATCGGCGAGGGCGTCACCACCGTGGGCGACTGCTGCTTTATGCTGATGCCCGCTTTAACGCGCGCCGTTTTGCCCGAAAGCCTGATCCGCATCGGCATTTATAACTTCTACGCCTGCAAAAACCTTGCCGAGGTCAATCTGCCGGCGGGGCTGCTTTCCATCGGCGACGCATCGTTTTTGTGCGGAGCGCTCACGAGCATTGAGATCCCCGCGGGCGTAAAAACGATGGAATATTGCTTTGATTACATGTTCCGGCTTACGGAGGTCACCCTGCACGAGGGGCTCGAAAGCATCGAAAACTGCTTTGAATGCTCCGGTCTGCAGAGCCTTACGATCCCTTCGACCGTTGTAAGCGTAACAGGCTGTGATTTTACGGGCTTGAAAACGCTGGTCAACCGTTCTCCCTTTGCGATCGTGCACGAGCAGATGGATTCGTTCGCCGACCCGGCGGACTTGGAACTTCAATATGAAGCGTTGTCGCTGGAGTGCGACATGTATCTGGATTATTATTCTTTGATGTTCTCCGAGACGTATTCCGAAGAAGCATTGGAAGCCGCTATGGACGAAGCTTACCCCCGGATGGTTGAAGAGCTGCGCGTCTGGCTCAACGCCAACCGCGGCACGGCGCTTGAAACGGCTGAGGAGGTTGAGGCCTATATGGAAGGGCGCTTCAACCGGACCGGCGCTCCCGCCGCGGACGCCGAGATCTACTGCATGTCCGGCTCCGCCGAGGATAAGGCGCTGGATAAAACGAGCATCCCCCATTACCTGATCGACCGCGACAACGCGCTGTGCGACAGGCCGCCCGAATGGAGCGGCCGGGCAGGGGAAAATATCACTTGGGAGGTTGACGCTGCGACCGGCACGCTGACCTTTACCGGCTACGGAGATATGGAATCCAATCTGGATTATGCCGGGTATCACCGGCTTGACGATGTGATCACCTCCGTTGTGTTCGAATGCACCGAGGGCCCGATCACCCATATCGCCGACTACGCGTTCAAGGGCCTTGTAAACCTCACGGAGCTCACGCTGCCCGACGGGCTTGAGTCGCTCGGCCTGGATATCATCATGGACAGCGGCGTGCGCCGGCTGACGCTGCCCGGCACGTTGCTGCTGGAGAACTATAATTATTATTGGATGACCCATTCTCTGCGGCTCGGCACGACGCCGCTGCAGCGCATCGACCTCTCGGGCGAATCGGACCGGTACTTTACGGAGCACGGCGCGCTGTATTCCCTCTATATTGAAGAAGACGACGGGCCCCGGAAGATCACTCTGGAGAAGCTCCCCGCCGAGGCGCTGGCATATCCGCTGGCCGACGGTCTGTCGGTTATCAAGCCCTACGCGTTAGACGGCCTAGCCGACCTGACCTCGTTTACGGTCCCGGGCACGGTAGAATCCATCTCAATGGATGCTTTTTACAACCTGCCCGCGCTTGAGAACGTCACCATAGAACCGGGCGAGGACGCGCTCAGACGCCAGTTCCCCGCCAATTCGTTCAGCGACAGCACAACGGTACCCTCCTTTACGGTGTCGGAGGACGATGCGCGTTTCTTTGTGCGCGACGGCGTTCTTTACGATAAACCCGAAAAGAAAGTGTTGATCGTTCCGGGGGACATGACCTCGCTGGACCTCGCGGAGGACGTCAGGGGCATTGACCGATACATTCTGCGCTGGGGAGAAGCGTTTGAGCGGATCACCGTGCGTGGGGAAGACTTCAGTTTTTTCGACGATGACTGGCGGTATTCCCCGGTAAGCTATGTTAATGAAAACACCGTTATCGTATGCCGCAGAAACACCGAAGCGGAAAACTACGCGCTGCGCTTCGGCTGCCCGGTGGAATACCTTGAGGATGTAACGCTTACAAATATCTCTTTGATTGCGGATACTCCGCTGGAAACGCCCGAGTATGAAGAATGCGTATTCCGGGAGCTCGGCATCTGCGCCCTGCTTACGTATTCGGACGGCGCCGTGCGTGAGGTCCCCGCGCAGGAACTCTGGTACGATCAGGACGGCTACAGCTTCTCCCGCACTTTCAGTCAGCGCGGCGATTACGAGCTGAAGGTAAGCTTCGGCGGCACCGAGGAGATATTTACACTTTCTGTGGTGCAAAGCCCCGTGGCTTACCGGTTTGATACGCGCATGGCGCGTACCGAGTTCGCTTTGTGGGAGAGTATTACCGCCGATAGTCTGAAAGTCTCGCTCTGGCGTATCGATCCCGATACCGGCGCCGAGAGCAAAGTAGGTATATACAATGCCGCATTGTATTACTGGGACGGTACGGATTGGGCGAGTATCTCGTATAGCCAGGTATTGAATGAAACGGGCGTCTGGCGCCTGAAGCTCGCCTACCGCGGCTATGAACAGAAGCTTACCGTGAACGTGAGCACGGACGACGTGCTGTTCACCACCAACGTCGACGAAGCGATCACCGAGATCCCGCAGTTTGCCGCTTACGATAAAAACTACGGCGGCAACCGGCTGTTTATGACGCACAACGGTGAAACGACCGAGATCACGGATAAGCTGACGGTCAGCGGAGGCTATCAGAATAACTTCTATGCGATGACAAGCGTATACTATCGCGAGTTTATCTTTCCGGATACCACCGTGCTCGGAGACACGACCTTCTGGCTTTGCGCAGACTATTCCTTTTTTGACGGCATTTGCGGGACCCGTTACTTCAAGATAATGATCCCGTTGGAGGTACGCGTTGTGCCCGGTGAAGTGACGGATGCGTATCTGGACGTTTCGGACGTGCCGGAATACCTGCCGGCAGGATCGTATTTCACCGCCGGAGATCTCGGCGTAAAGCTCGTGAAAACCATGGCGGACGGCAGCGTGCAGATCGAAGAAAACCCCGCTGTGATTTTCCATTGGAATTATGACCCCGGAACCTATGCCGGAGACACGTTCCAAACCGGGGGCGACAGAGCGGTGCATAACGTGCGCGTCAACTACGGCTCGATTTCGGCGAACTTCATGGTAAGGGTTCATAAGCACGCCATGACGTACGTGCCCGCCGACGCAGGCGCGAACTGCAGATGCACCGGCTGCATCGAACACTGGCACTGCACCTCCTGCGGCAGGAACTACGCGGAGGAAGCAGCCGTAACGGAAATTGAAAACGTATCAAGCGGCGGTTACGGCCCGCATATCCCTTACGGCGAGCGCGCGGGCTTTGCCCCCACCTGTACCGAGGAAGGGCTGATCCCTTACTACGTATGCCTCGTGTGCGGCAATCTGACGGATGCGGATGGGAACCTGCTGGCCGACCCGCTGCTCCCCGCGGGGCATGATTACGGCGAATGGATCCATGAGATCCCGCCCACCTGTCTCGAAAACGGCATAGCAGGGCACTATACCTGCGCCGGATGCGGACAGTATTTCAACGCGTCGTTTGATCCGATTTATGATCTTTCAATCCCTATGGTGAACCACGATTACGTTGAAACCGCCCGTCGGGACGCGACGTGCGAAACGGCCGGGTCCGTCACCTATACCTGCCGCAACGATTATTCTCACACCTACACCGAGACGATTCCCGCAACCGGCCACCGGCACACGGAGTTCAGAGGCAAGATCGAGGCCACAAGGGACGCGCACGGCCACGAGGCAGGGGCGTACTGCACCGACTGCGGCAAGTACGTTTCCGGCGGCGAGGACATCCATAACAAAAACGGGCGGATCGTCCCCGTGCGTGAAGCGACCTGGCTGGACGAGGAGACCTACAACTACTGCTGCGCCAACGGCGATTACATCGTATACTGCACCGTGTGCGACGGCTGGGGTCTGTACGCGAAGGAAACTCTGGTTGCCGACGGTCTTATCACTGACAACCCGGATCAGCCGGGCGGCAGCTTCTTAGACCGGCTCAGAGACAAGTATAACGAAATGATGAGCGGCATCATCGAGTTTCTGCTGCGTCTGATCAAATGGTTCGGTAATATGGGCAAAAAATAAAACGGTTATTACTGGAAAGCGTTCCGTGAAAGCGGGGCGCTTTTTTTGCGGCAAATTGGAATTTAGCGAGCGGTTCGGGATACCCTCCCGTAGGGGGCGGCGTCTCGACGCCCCGCAAAAGCATAGAAATCAACACCTGTAAATTACAAACGATTATGTAGG
>JAFRSZ010000104.1 GCA_017439205.1 Clostridia bacterium | reverse complement strand
ACCTGGGTCTGGCCTCTGGTGAACATGCCGGAACCGTGTACGCGGCTCAGAAGGTCTATCTGCGCGTTCAGCGGGCGCATATCGTCAAGGCCGCGGCCGTCCACACGCTTGCCCTCGTCGAGCAGCCAGCGGCGGACTACGTATTTCTGCAGCTTGTAGAGGCAGTCGTCCAGCTTTTCGGTCTCTTCGGGATATGCTTCGTCAAATTTCTCATGCACGGCGGTGTAAACCGGGCTGAGGCGCTCGTCGCGGATGCGCTTGTCGTCCGTATCGAGGGCTTCCTTTACCATATCGATGGCAAATTCTTTCACGGCCTCGAACATTTCGGGCGCGGGATCGTTGGAGACGAACTCGATCTTCTCTCTGCCGATCTCAGCCTGGATGCCCTTCACGAATTCCACAAGACGCTTGTTCTCTTTGTGGGCGAACATGATGGCGTCGTACATCGTATCGTTGTCGATCTCGTTGGCGCCTGCCTCGATCATGGCGATCAGGTCCTCTGTGGAGGCCACGGTCACGGCCATTTCGCTCTTCTGGCGCTCTTCAAACGTGGGGTTCAGCACGAATTTGCCGTCCACAAGGCCTACGGAAACGCCGGCGATGGGGCCTGCCCACGGGATATTGGAGATGGAAAGCACCACGCTCACGCCCATCATGGCGGTGATCTCGGGCAGGCAGTCCGGGTCCACGCTCATCACGGTGCAGGTGATGTTCACGTCGTTGCGCATATCCTTGGGGAACAGGGGGCGGATCGGGCGGTCGATCACACGGGCGCAGAGCACGGCCTTTTCGCTGGCCTTGCCCTCTCTTCTCATGAAGGAGCCGGGGATCTTGCCCACGGAGTAAAGCTTTTCTTCAAAATCGATGGAGAGCGGGAAGAAATCGATGCCCTCGCGGGGCTTCTCGCTCATGGTGGCGGTGCAGAGGATCTCTGTTTCGCCGTAACGCACCAGCGCGCTGCCGGAGGCGAGCTGCGCCATTTTGCCGGTTTCCACAACGAACGGACGGCCGGCGATCTCGGTCTCGAATTTTCTGAATTCTTCGAACATGTTTTTTCTCCTTTTGTTTTTGTATTCCAAAAGGCGGCCGCCGCGCGTAACGTCAATGTACAATTCACGGCCTGTGAGGGTTCATAAGCTCTGAATTGTACATTTTACATTAACCGGCACGGCAGGCAGCTCTTTTTGCGGGGAAGGGGACGTGTTTTCCGGGAAAAGCCCGGAAAACACAAAGGGAGCGACAAGTCTCCTTGTCGCTCTGACACAACAATTACTTGCGAAGCCCGAGTTTTGCAACGATGGAGCGGTATCTTTCGATATCGTTCTTCTGCAGGTAAGCAAGCAGGTTTCTTCTGTGACCGACCATCTTCAGAAGGCCTCTTCTGGAGTGATGGTCCTTCTTGTGGACCTTCAGATGCTCGTTCAGGTCGTTGATGCGCTTGGTGAGCACAGCGATCTGCACTTCGGGAGAACCCGTGTCGCCCTCGTGGGTGGCGAATTCGGCCATAATTGCCTGTTTTTCAGCCTGTGTCATGTTTTTTTCACCTCATTTTTTTATTATTCGCACATCCAGGCGCGGGGAAAAGGTGAACACCGCTGTCAATCCGCGGAAAAGACCCGCCGTGCCGAGAAGCCGAACGAAAAAATTATATCACAACTTATTTTTGTTGTAAAGACTTTTTTTTGTATTTTTATTTCTTTTTCTTGCCGAAAATGCCGCCTTTGTTGTCCTGCGAAGCGCCGGATTTCCTTGCGGAGGGGCTGCCGCCCAGTTCGGCGTCGAAGGCGCGCAGAAGTTCCTTCTGCTTCTCGGTGAGTTTTTTCGGCACCTGAACGTTGATCTGCACGAGCTGGTTGCCGCGGCCGCGGCCGCCCAGTACGGGGATGCCCTTGTCGCGCAGCTTGAATACGTCGCCGGGCTGGGAGCCCGCGGGGATGGTGTAATGTACGTCGCCGTCGATGGTAGGCACTGTCACCTCGCAGCCGAGGGCCGCCTGCGCGTAGCTCACGTTGAGCTCATACCACACGTTGAAACCGTCTCTGGTGAAATAGGGGTGGCTGCGCACGTTCACGCCCACGCGCAGATCGCCTGCGGGGCCGCCGTTCGCGCCCTTGTTGCCCTCCGAACGGATGGTGAACGCCTGACGGTCGTCGATGCCGGCGGGGATATTCACCTCAACGCGCGCAACGCGGCGCTCGCGTCCGGTACCGCGGCACTTGGGGCAGGGTGTGGGGATGATCGTTCCCTTGCCGCCGCAGCGGGGACAGGGCTTCTGCACCTGCATATTGCCCAGAATGGTGCGCTGCTGCGTGGTCACCTGACCGCGTCCGCCGCAGTCGGGGCAGGTCTGGGTCTGGGTGCCTTTCGCGGCGCCGGAACCGGCGCACTCGCTGCACACCTCGCTGCGGGGGATCTCCACGGTCTTTTTGCAGCCCTTGGCGGCTTCCTCGAAGCTGATCGTGATATTCGCCTGAATGTCGCTTCCGCGCTGGGGGGCGTTCGGGTTGCGTGCTCCGCCGCTGAAGCCGCCGCCGAAGCCGCCGCCGAATCCGCCGAAGATGGAAGAGAAGATATCGCCCATATCGAAGCCGCCGTCAAAGCCGCCGCCGAATCCGCCCGCGCCGAAGTTCGGGTCCACGCCCGCGTGGCCGTACTTGTCGTACCGCGCCCTCTTGTCGGGGTCGGAGAGCACCTCGTAGGCTTCGCCCACTTCTTTGAACTTTGCCTCGGCCTCTTTATCGTTGGGGTTCAGGTCCGGGTGGTATTTCTTTGCCATGGCGCGGTAAGCCTTTTTGATCTCGTCTTCGCCCGCGCCCTTCTGGATCCCCAGGACCTCGTAATAATCTCGTTTGTCTGCCATGGTATTCCCCCTTTACTGCGCCGGTTTCCCGGCAACGGGAAAAATCTGAAAAAGTCGGGCGTCAGGAGCCGGAATCCGAACGCCTGCGGGAAAGTCCCGTTCCGTACGTTCTTCGTCCTGGCTCCTGCCCCGGAAGTGCTGCAAATCAGTTTGCGTCGGTGTAGGGCACGTCGTAGTAGCCGTCTTCGCCCGCGCCGCCGGATGCGCCGTTGTCTGCGCCGCCGCCGAAGCCCGCGCCCGGGTTGCCGCCGAAGCCTGCGCCGGGATCGCCGGTGAAGCCGCCGGTGCCTGCGGTGTCGCCCGCGGGGTTCTGCGCTCTGTAGATCTGCTCGGAAACCTCGTAATAGATCTTGGTGAGCTCATCCTGACGGGATTTGATCAGGTTGATATCCTCGCCCTTCAGCGCGTCCTTCAGACCTTCCACCGCCGTGGAGATGCGGGATTTATCAGCGTCGGAAAGCTTGTCGCCGCTCTCGCTCAGGATCTTTTCGCTCTGGTAAACCATCTGGTCCGCGTTGTTGCGCACGTCCAGATCTTCTTTTCTTCTCTTGTCTTCTTCGGCGAAGCGCTCGGCGTCTCTCACGGCCTTTTCAATGTCTTCCTTGCTCATGTTCGAGGAAGCGGTGATGGAGATGGCCTGCTCTTTGCCGGTGCCGAGGTCTTTTGCGGAGACGTGCACGATGCCGTTGGCATCGATATCAAAGGTCACTTCGATCTGCGGTACGCCGCGGCGGGCGGGCATGATGCCGTCCAGCATGAACATGCCGAGGGTCTTGTTGTCTTTTGCGAACTCACGCTCGCCCTGCAGCACGTGCACCTGCACGCTGCTCTGGTTATCCGCCGCCGTAGAGAAGATCTGGCTCTTCTTGGTGGGGATGGTGGTATTTCTGTCGATGATCTT
>JAFRSZ010000103.1 GCA_017439205.1 Clostridia bacterium | reverse complement strand
TGCAAAAATGTGAAATCCGCTGCGCGGGTGAAATATTTGCTGTCGCAAATGTGATATATTTTGCCTATGGCAAAATGTTTCGGGGCCTGCGGCCGGCATTATATAATCAAGGGCGCAGCCCTTCCGAAATTGTTAATTGTTCTTTGTTAATTGTTAATTGAACAGCGCGACAAATTCCAATTTACTCTTCTTCCGCCAATATGCGGCCCATGCGGACACCCATCACGCTCGCCATCATCAGGCCGCGGGTCCATCCGCTGGAATCGCCGAGGCAGTGCAGGCCCTTGACGCTGGTGTTGAACAGATCGTCCATCTTAATACGGTTGGAATAGAACTTGAGCTCCGGCGAATACAGAAGCGTTTCGTATGAGGCGAAGCCCGGCACCACCTGATCCATCGCCTGAATGAAATTGATGATGTTGATCATGGCGCGGTAGGGCATCGCGGCGGTGATATCGCCCGCCACGGCGTCCGGCAGCGTGGGGCGCAGGTTGGAGCGCATAAGCTCCTTCTGCCAGGTGCGCTTGCCGTCCAGAATGTCGCCGAAGCGCTGCACCAGGATGTGGCCGTTGGCGAGCATGTTGGTGAGCTCGCCTACCTTCTGCGCGTACTCGATGGGCTGATTGAACGGCACCGAGAAATTATGCGAGCACAGAATGGCAAGGTTGGTATTGTCGGATTTCAGCTCTTTATAGGAATGGCCGTTCACCACGGCGAGGTTGTTGTCGTAATTTTCCTGGCTGACGAAGCCGCCGGGGTTCTGGCAGAAGGTGCGCACCTTGTTCTTGAAGGGCTTTGGATAGCCGATCAGCTTGGATTCGTACAGGGCGCGGTTCACGGTTTCCATCACCTCGCTGCGCACCTCCACGCGCACGCCGATATCAACGGTGCCGGGCTGGTGGGCGATGCTGTATTCGGCGCACAGCTTCTCGAGCCAGTCCGCGCCGCGGCGGCCGGTGGCGATGATGGTGTGGGAGGCCTCGATCTCGGTCTCTTTTTTGCCGTCGGCAGCCACGATGCCTCTGCAGCGTCCGTTTTCGTTATCGAGCAGCAGGGTCTCGCACTCGGTGTTGAACAGGATCTCAACGCCGTTCTCCAGCAGGTACTGCTCGATGGCGTAATACAGTTCCTGCGCTTTTTCGGTGCCGAGGTGCCTGATCGGGCAATCCACGAGCTTGAGCCCCGCCTGAATGGCGCGCTTGCGGATGGCCTTGACCTCTTCGGTGTTTTCGAGCCCTTCGATGTGGGTATCCGCGCCGAATTCAAGGTAGATGCCGTCCGTATAGTCGATCAGGTCCTGCGCCGTGTTCTCGCCGATGAGCGTGGGCAGATCGCCGCCCACCTCGTAGGAAAGGCTCAGCTTGCCGTCGGAAAACGCGCCCGCGCCTGAAAAACCGGTGGTGATATGGCAGTTCGGTTTGCAGTTCATGCAGCGGCCGGTCTGATGTTTCGGGCACGCGCGCTGCTCGATGGCGCGCCCCTTTTCAACAAGAACGATTTTTTGTTTGCCGCCGCGCCTTATGTATTCCAGCGCGGTGAAAATACCGGCAGGCCCCGCGCCCACGATGCAGATATCGGTTTTCATAATAAAACTTCTCCCAAATAAAACAAAGTAACGGACAACCGCCGTTGCCCGTTGATTTATTCTAACATAAAATAAGCCGTTTGTCAATACACGCCGTAAAACAGCACGCCGAGCGCCGCCGCCAGAAGGATCAGAAGAATGGGCGGCACCTTCTTTTTCACTGTAAACCGCGGCACGAGCATCACCGCCGCCAGCAGCACGGTGAGCACAAGCGCCTTCCAATCGAAACCGGAGGCGGGCAGCACGCACTGAAACGCCATCCATGCGCCGGTAGCGAGGATCACGCCAACAACGCCCGCTTTCAGGCCGCTCAGCACCGCGTTGGGGAACCTTTTTTTCAGGAAGTTTTTCAGCACGGCGGCGATCAGAAGGATGATCGCGAACGCCGGAAGCACCACCGCGAAGGTGGCAGCCGCCGCGCCCCATACCCCGGCGGTCTCGTGCCCCACGTAGGTGGCGAGATTCACCATGATGGGGCCGGGCGTGCTCTCGCTCACGCCGATCAGATAACTGAGAAGTTCTTCGTCGAGCCAGCCGTGCGAAAGCACCGTATCGCGGATCAGCGGGATCGCGCCGTAGCCGCCGCCGAAGCTGAACAGCCCGACCTTGAGGAAACCGAGAAACAGCTCCAGATAGATCATGGCCTCTCCCCTCCCCGTTTTTCTTTCAGCGCCCGCACGGCGAACACCGCCGCGCTCACGGCGCCCGCCGCCAGCATAAGCGTGAGCGAAGAAACACTCCACGCGAAGATATCTGTAAGCAGCATCGCGGCGAAGCACCCGCCCGCAAGCAGCAGCGGCAGCGGTTTTTTCGGCAGCTTGCGTATGAGCCGCACGCCGGCGTCTGTAATCAGCAGCGCCACGGCGATCTTTATGCCGCAAAAGGCGTGCCGCACCCAGACGATCTCGAGAAAGCGATCGAAAAAGACGGAGATCGCAAGGATCACCAGAAAGCTCGGCAGTACCACGCCGACGGTGGCGCAAACCGCGCCCAAAAAGCCTTTTTTCTTATATCCAACGTAGGTGGCTGCGTTCACGGCGATGGGGCCGGGCGTGGCCTCCGCCAGTACGGTCACTTCAAGCATCTCGTCGTGCGTGATCCACTGCTTTTTCTCAACGCAGGCGCGCTCGATCAGCGAAAGCATCGCAAGGCCGCCCCCGAAGGTGAACAGCCCGATCTTCGCAAATTGCCAGAACAGCGATAAAAGCAAAGGCATCTGTTTTTTGCTTTCCTGCGCCACGCAGCCGCCTCCTCAGTTCTGTTTTCTGACCACAGTATATTCGTCGCCGGGGGTAAAAAACGGGCATTCCCGCGTTTTCCCCTGCAGAAGCGCGCCCGCGTCGTCCATATCCATCGGCGCGGTGCAGAGGTATTCGTCGTATTCTTCGTCGTAGCCGTAAAATACGCATTCTTCGCAGTTCATTACGATCACCGTAAACATTGTAATACAAAACGGCGGGGGATGTCAAGCGCGATACGGCGGAGACGAAAGCGCTTCAAATTGGAATTTGTCGGGCTGACGCCCGACAGCCGTTCGCCGTTCGCTGTTCGCCGTTCGCAACGCAAAATAGGGTTTCGATGAAAAACGAAAGTTTTGTTATGCAATCGGTATTATAAAAAGAAATCTTCGGATCCAAT
>JAFRSZ010000102.1 GCA_017439205.1 Clostridia bacterium | reverse complement strand
CTTGTCGATTGGCGGAGGCATCGGACAAAGCCGGCTGTGCATGTTCCTTCTCAAAAAAGCCCACATCGGCGAAGTGCAAGCCTCAATCTGGCCCGAAGACCAAATCGAAGAATGTGCCAAAGCCGGCATTGCGCTCATCTGACCACCACCTGAGCCGGCACCGTCTCCCGAACCGACCAAATCGCCGACGGACTTGAAGTCTCGACACGAAAAGCCACTGCCGCAAAACCACGGCAGACTTTTTTCGTGCAATAACGTGCAATAACGGAAATATTCAGCCGAGGATTGCTTTATCAGCCGCTTGTTTTGAAATCCCTTAAACATGGCGTTAATAGAACGCACCGACATTTTTTTCGTTGATTTATAGCGAATGACAAGATTTTTTCGTAAATTTGCGGTGCAAAAAAGGCAATAGCCCCGAATTTGCCCCAAAATTCTTAAATAACTCATTAAAATTCAACAAATAACAAACTCAACCCAATTATGACAAAAGTAGCTATTAACGGCTTTGGCCGCATCGGTCGTCTCGCATTCCGTCAAATGTTCGAGGCTGAAGGTTATGAAGTAGTCGCCATCAACGACTTGACAAGCCCCAAAATGCTTGCCCACCTCCTCAAGTACGACACCGCACAAGGCGGATTTGCCGGCAAATTCGGCGAAGGCAAACACACAGTCGAAGCAACCGACAACTCCATCATCGTCGATGGCAAAGAAATCACAATCTACGCTATGCCCAACGCAGCCGAACTCCCCTGGGGCGAACTCGGCGTTGACGTAGTGCTCGAATGCACAGGTTTCTACACTTCAAAGGCTAAGTCGGAAGCCCACATCCAGGCTGGCGCAAAGAAGGTTGTCATCTCCGCTCCCGCCGGCAACGACCTTCCCACCATCGTCTATAACGTAAACCACAAAACTCTTACCCCCGCCGACACCATCATCTCGGCAGCTTCTTGCACCACCAACTGCTTGGCGCCCATGGCAGCCGCCCTTAATGCCTATGCTCCCATCTGCTCCGGCACCATGTCCACCAGACACGCCTACACCGGCGACCAGATGATCCTCGACGGCCCGCACCGCAAGGGCGACCTTCGCCGTGCCCGCGCCGGCGCCGCCAACATCGTTCCCAACTCCACCGGCGCCGCCAAGGCGATCGGCCTCGTGATCCCCGAGCTGAACGGCAAACTGATCGGTTCCGCGCAGCGCGTTCCGGTACCCACCGGCTCCACCACGATCCTTACCGCCGTTGTGAAGGGCGATAACGTTACCGTGGAAGGCATCAACGCCGCCATGAAGGCCGCCGCTTCCGAGAGCTTCGGCTACAACGAGGACCAGATCGTATCCTCCGACGTGATCGGCATGCGTTACGGCAGCCTGTTCGACGCCACCCAGACCATGGTGATCGATCTCGGCAACGGCCTGTATGAGGTTCAGGTGGTTTCGTGGTACGACAACGAGAACTCCTACACCAGCCAGATGGTGCGCACCATCAAGTATTTCGCCGAGCTGTAAGCCGAAAGGCGGAACGGCAGCCGGAATATCGGGCTTCAACAGCAATTCCCGCGGCGGGCAGAACGGTTGTTCTGTCCGCCTTTTTCATGCCGCAAAGCCTTGCCGCGGCTTGACAAAAAATTGCGGTTTTAGTATATTTATATTATTCACGGAAACTTTTGTTGTAAGCGGGTGATCGTTACGGAAAAGCTGAAGCGCTTTTTGCATGACAGAGCTTTTTTTCTGGTGATCCTTTCGTTTGTTCTGCTGTACGCGTGGGGCGCGGTGGGCCTGTTCCGGCCGTGGCGGATCGACGTTGTGGCCTATGAGTTCCATGCGGTGGATTTCAGCCTGGGCTTCGGTAGTTTTATTCTGCCGGGGCAGGTGTATCAGTGGATTTGCGGACCGATTGCCGAATCGTCCCTCACCGTTTACCATACCGTTCTGCTGCTGGCGTTCTTCGTCGGGCTGGCGGCGCTGCTCGCCAGACTCATGCAGCGCGCGGGAAAAGAAAACCGCCGCCTTGCCGGTACGCTGATATTTCTGTTCCTGACCGGTCCGTGCACCTTTTCGATCTTCGTTACCGATCTCGGCATGCCGGAGGTATATTGGGTCTATCTCGCCGCGCTGTTTTTCGTTTGCCTTGCGTATAAGCCGCTCCATCTTCTTATCGCGCCGCTGTGCGTGCTGGCGCTGCTGGTGAACTACGCCGCCATCATCTGCTACGTTCCGTTTTTCTGCATATTGCTGCTGTATAAGCTCTCGGTCGAAACCGATAAAAGCGCGCGGCGGATGCTGCTGGCGGCCTTTATCGTGTGCGTGGCGGTATCGGTGGTTTCATACGGTTATCTGGCCGTGAACACGATGAAGAACATGAATTATTCCTTTGAGGAATACAACGCGCTCATGCGCTCGCGCGGGGTGACGGAGCTTACTTACACGGATTCGCTGTTCTACGGGCACTACGAGGAGGATTATCCGGCGGATTTCTACGCGCGCATGGCCGCTTCGCCGTTTTACACCGAAGGCGACGCCGTTACGCCGCTGCAGCGGCTCGTGAATTTCACGGTGTTCCGTCTGAACATGGTGCGGTTCCACCTTTCCAACCGCAGCCCGTTGATGCTGGTTATCCCCCTGCTGGCGATCCTTCCGATCCTGGCGCTGATCTTCCGTTTCTGCGTGACGGAGCTGAAAAACAAAAACAACCCCGCGTTGCGCCGGTTCGTGTTTTTCTGTATGCCCACGCTGTTTTTCGTAACCGTTCTCGTGTCGTGGCCGCTGTCTTTCGATTATTTCAAGTGGCTGAATTTCGCGTTCCTGCCGCTGTTCGCTTCGTTTCTGTACGTGCTGTACCGAGAGCCGACGTATACCGCTTCGTATCTGCGGCGCGCCCTTTCGGCGGTTTCTTTCCCTCAGACCGTGATGTACTGCGCTGTTTACGCCTTGTGCGTTCTTTCCGCGTATTATTGATGGAACCGTTCGCAGTCCGTGTCTGCTTCTGATGCGGCGTGCTGCGCTTTAAGAGGTAGTTATGAAGAAAAAACTGATTTGTTTTGCGTTCCTGATTTTTCTCGGCGCGATATGGCTGTTTCCCTTTCGTTTCCCGCCGTACGGGATCGTTATGCTCGTTGGCGCTCTCGCCGCGTATGCCTGTTTGCTGCTGATCCCGCGCGCCGCGGCTGCCGTTGCCGCCGCTTTTGCCGTATCGCTCGGCTTCAGCCTGTATAACGGTGCGTTTTTCGCATATTTTGCGCCGGGACTCGCAGCATGCGCCGTATTCTTCGTCGCGCTGCGGTCCGACGACGCGGTTTCCCCGAAAAAAGACGGTCTGTTTCTGACCGCGTCGCTTATAGCGGCGAGCTGCGACGCGGGCGGTTTTGCGTATTTTTTTGCCGCGCTGAAGGGGAGCGGGCTGCAAACGCCCACAATGCAACGCCATTTGCTGTTTGTGGCTGCGGCGTTTGGTCTCTATATAATGCTGCTGTTCGTTTCGCTGCGGGAACGAAAAACCGCCGGTCGCAAAAAAACGCCGTCTTACTGTGGTGTGAAGCATTGCGCCTCGTTTTCGTTTATGCTTATCGCCGGCGTGATATCGGTTCTTTTGTATCTGCGCTTCGGAGAAGCGGAAAGCTGGAGTTTCGCGGGCGTTTTTCTCTGTTCGTTTACCGTGCTTTGCGTTCGGAACCCTGCCGTCGACGCGTTGTTCAGACGCGATTCTTCGGATTGACAAGAACCGCGTATTTTGATATAATCTAATATGGTGGTTTATTGTTGAAAATCATGCTTATCAATCCGAAGATACCGGTGTATCTTCGGATGCCCTCCATTCCGCTGGGGCCGGTTTCCATTGCCAGCTATCTGAATGCGCATGGGCACAGGGCGATCATTATTGAACGGTCGGTGAAAGCCTATGATCTGCGTGCCGAGTTGAAACGGTTTCAGCCGGACGTCATAGGCGTTTCGTGTTTATCCTTTTTGAGCAGTATCGACGCAAAGAGGATCACCGCATTCCTTCATCGGCACACAAACGCGCCTGTGATATGGGGCGGACAGGCGCCGAGTGCCGCTCCAGAGCTGATACTTCGTGACGGAAAACCCGATTTCGTGATGCTCGGAGAAGGGGAGATAACCTGGCTTGCCGTGGCAAACGCGCTGCGGGAGGGGAAGCCGCTTTTTGATATCCCGGGGCTTGCGTATCTGCGCGAGGGCGCATTCGTGAGCAACCCCGTTCCGCCCGTGGCTGATCTGTTCCGTTTTCCTGAAATGGATTGGTCGCTTGTGGATCCGAAGAAGTATTTTTCCACCTTTTTCCATTGCAGCAAAATGCTGTATCTGCATGCGTCAAAGGGCTGCCCCGCAGCCTGCATATTCTGTTCGAACAAACAGTACCACCAAAGCTGCAACCGCTGCCGCGACCCGAAGCACGTTCTGAACGATATCGACCGGTTTGTGCTGGATTACGGCTGTGACGGCATTTATTTCTCAGACGAACTGTTCTGTCCGCGCAGAGAGCTGCGCACGATGCTGTGCGAGGGGCTTATCTCGCGGCGTTACGAGCTCGTATGGGGCTGCCAGATGCGTCTCGGCGTTTTGAACGAAGAAGACGTGAAGCTGATGTACCGCGCCGGCTGCAGGTGGATCCTGTTCGGTATCGAAAGCGGCAGCAGGGAGCGTATCGACGCCATCAAAAAACATATCGATCTCAATCTCGCGCGGCAAACGATCAAATGGTGTGAGGACGCGGGTATCACCGTACAGGCATCGTTCATTATCGGCTTCCCGGGGGAAACATGCGAAGAGATGCGGAAAACGGTAAGCTTCGCTCAAAGCCTTCATTCGAGCCTGGTGGCCATGAACATTCTCACCCCGATGCCGAATTCCGAGATCTACGAGATATGGGACAGAGATTTCCCGCAATACCAGAAGCCGGACAGTATCAAAGCCATTGCGCGCAGG
Source organism: Clostridia bacterium (assembly GCA_017439205.1). GTDB lineage: Bacteria > Bacillota > Clostridia > Oscillospirales > Acutalibacteraceae > RUG806. Next base: position 10,925 of record JAFRSZ010000102.1, on the reverse strand, counting down.
ATCGAGCAGAATGTTACCGATCTGGTGCCATGGAACTTTTCAAACGTGCCGATGCGTGAGTTGCGCGTGGTCCATTTCTTTTATCAATGGAAGGATTTTGCCGGAAAGAGTTCCGTGCGTGGGGATTCCTACGGCATTCTGAAAAAGATGGCGCAGGACGCTTTTAACCGGATTTTCCTTCACGGGTTCTCGGGGTTCATCTTCGGCACGGTTGTTTCGGTAAAGCAGTTCCTTACCGTGTTTTTCTATTCGCACTGTTTTCCCCGGATTTTGAAAAAATACGGGCTGCGGCTACGCTGATTCCTTCGGCGGCCGCCTGCGGGGAAGCAGACGCTTCGGTTTTGATTATTTGATATATCCGTTAACAACAGAGGTTATTATGAACGTTCTTCTGATTCAGCCGTATCACTGTGACCTGATTCATTCCATCTCTTTGCCGCTCGGACCGATCTCCATCGCAACATATCTTGGAGAAAATGGGGTGAACGTAAAGATTTGCGATATGGCAGTGAAAAAAACTTCCATAAAAAAGGTTTTTGAAAGCTTTAAGCCCGATATCGTCGGAATATCTTTTCCTTCGGTCAAGGCGATCGACGCGGTTGTTGAGGTTTCACGGTTTTTCCGGAAAAAGGGCGTCCCGATCGTTTGGGGAGGCTCTTTCTGCGACGTGGGCGATACAAAGATTTTTTTTGATACCGGCCTGGTGGATATGGTAAGCTATTGCGAGGGCGAGGCTACCTGGCTGGATCTGGTGCGCACCCTTGAACGCGGCGGCGATCTTGCCGACGTGAAAGGGATCGCTTTCCTGAAAAACAACGAGGTCGTTGTTACGCCGCCCCGCGATTTTATGGATCCGGCCGATCTCCCGCGCATGGATTTCAGCTATGTGGACGTTCCGGCATATTTCCAGTATCTTTACGGCTGTAAAAAACTGGTTTACGTATATCTTTCAAAGGGTTGTCCGGCGCATTGTACTTTTTGTGTGAATACGATGTGTCACCGCAACACCAGACGCCGCCGTCCGTTAGAGGTATTTATGTCCGAGATACGCGAGCTTGCCGGTGTTTACGGCGCCGACGGGTTCTATTTCGGAGACGAGCTTGCGTTTATCAGCGACAGTGAGCTTTATGAGGTTGCCGAAGCTTTCCGAAATACAGGACTTAAATTCAGTTGGGGATTCCAAACGCGAATCGGCATTCTCAGCGATGAGGCGCTGCAATACGCGGCAGACTGCGGCTGTCGGTGGGTGGATTTCGGCGTGGAGAGCGGTAATCGTGAAATGCTTGCCAAGGTGGCGAAGGGAATTCCTTATGATAAGATCGAATCAACGTTTCGCGCATGCAGCAAAGCCGGGCTCATCTCCATCGCCAATTTTATCATCGGCTTTCCCGGAGAAACCAGAGCGCAGCTGCAGGATTCCATCGATCTTGCCAAACGTTTGGAATCCACACAGAATACGTTTGCAAAGTATATATTCGTTCCCAGTACGCCCGGCGGGCAGGAGGTTGTTAAAACCTTCCGGAAATATCCGTCGTTCCGCAAGCTGAACGATTATAAACAAATGGATTTCTTCAAGAATACGCAGGGGCTTTCGCAGATCCCTCAGAAAGAACTCAACGTGGTGCAGTCGTGGTTTCTGCTGAGCGCAATCTTCCGCAAGGATTACAGTGAAACGCGGAGCTACGATCTGCTCTTCAAATCCGTAAAGGTCGTTTTGGACCGCGTCGTCAAAATGAACCCGCGCTGCGCCTTCCGCGCGCTCTGGGAGATTACGGGGGATTTCTCCCGATTCGTTTTCGACGTTCTTCTCCACCCGGGCATTCTGAAAAGATACGGGCTGAAATAATATCCGTCCGGCGGCTGCCGTGATTGTGATTCGGAGGCATTCATCAATGAAAAACGTATATTTTGTTCAGGTGGACGTTTCGGCAAGCTTGGGTGCGCAGAATGCATATCTGCCGTATACGGCCGGTATCCTTGCCGCCAACGCCTGGACGAGCGGCATCGTAAAGCAGAATTTCCGTTTTAAGGAGTTCATCTTCCTGCGGGAAAACATCGACGGCGTGGTAAAAAGGATGGAATCGCCGGCGGTGATCGCATTCAGCAACTATTGCTGGAACACGGAATACAATAAAGCGCTGGCGGCAGCGTTAAAAAAAGCGTATCCGGATTGTGTCACCGTTTTCGGCGGGCACAACGTTCCAAACGATTTTTCATTTTTGGAACAGTTCGAATATATCGATATCCTTTGCCACGGAGAAGGGGAGGATACCGTAAAAGCGCTTTTCGAGGCGCTTGCGCTGAACGAACCGCTGCGAAACGTTCCGAACATATCCTTCCGTGATGAAAACGGCTCGTTTGTGCGTACCGAAACGGTTTGCCAGCGTACGCTGGATTATCCGTCGCCTTATCTGGAGGGATGGTTCGATCCCATTGTGGAGGCCCACCCCGAGATTACGTTCAACGTGATTCTGGAAACCAGCCGCGGCTGTCCGCATCAGTGCGCCTATTGCGATTGGGGGCTGTTGAAATCAAAGGTCCGCATGTTTTCTTTGGAGCGTATTAAGGCGGAGATCGCGTGGATGAGCGCGCATAAGATCGCCTTCGTTTGGGGGGCGGACGCCAATTTCGGTTTATTCAGCCGTGATCTTGAGATCGCCGACGCGCTCGTTCAGGCGAAGGAAACCACCGGTTATCCGGAGCGCATGCGCATGAACTACGCGAAAAACAATTATGAAAACGTTTTCGCCATCGTAAAAAAATTCAAAGAGTGCGAATTTGACCGTATCGGGGCAACGCTCTCCTTCCAGAGTCTTTCGCCTGAGGTGCTGAAAAATATCGGGCGCACCAACAGCGATCTGGAATTCTATAAAAATCTGCTGGCAAAGTATAAAAAAGAGAACATGAAGACTTATTCGGAGCTGATCCTCGGCCTGCCCGGGGAAACCTACGAGAGCTTCGCAAAGGGCATCGCCACGCTGTTTGAGATCGGGCAGCATTTTGTGTTTGAGGTTTACGGCTGTATCCTTTTGCCGAATTCCATTATGGGGCAGAAGGAATACGTTGAAAAATTCGGCATCAGAACCGTGCGTTCCGAGATCATACGGCCGCATTTCCAGAACGAAGCCTTCTCTATTCCGGAATATAACAACATCGTTGTTGAAACCAATTCCATGCCCCGGGAGATGTGGGTTCGTTCGCAGACGTATTTTTATCTCGCCAAAGCGCTGCACGGCAACGGCCTGCTGCGCGCGTTCGCCATCTGGCTTCATAATGAGAAGGGCGTTCCCTACGACCGGTTTTACGACGGGATCATCAATTATTACGAAGAAAACCCCTCGCTGTTCGGCGCCGGGCTTTACCGTGAGATCAAAGAGCGCGCCGACGGGCTTTCGCTTGGGGAAACCAACCGCAAGCTGCAGTTCGCGCCGTGCGGCGATATCATTTGGGACGACCACGAATTCTTCGTGCTCAACGCGCTGTACCGCAAAGAAGAATTCTACAACGAGCTGCTGCCGTATCTGCGCGGCTTTGAGATCCCGGAAGACGTTTTCGAGGATCTTCTTGCGTATCAAAAGAACATTATACGGGAACCGTTCGCGGCAGAACGCCGCGTATCCCTGCGCTATGACGTACACGGTTATCTTACCGATGCCTATGTGAACGTGATTCACCCGCTGCAGCCAAAAGAGCATACTTTGGTCATGAGAGATTCCGAACCAATAAACGACTGGCCTCGTTTCGGAAAATACGTGATATGGTACGGTCGTATGGGATGGGCTTCTTATAAAGACGACGTGAAAGTGGAAGAACCGTAAATGAGAAAGAACTTTTATCTTGTGCAAATCGGAGTGTCTTACTCCTCGCCGTGTTTTTTACCGTATTCGGCGGGGTGTATTTCCGCATATTTAAAACAGGATAAAGAAATCGTTTCAGCGTATCATATTCCCGATATCATTGTGATGCGGGAAAAAGTTCCTGCGGTTCTCCGGAGGTTCGTTCAGCCGGATATCGTTGCGTTCTCAAGCTATATCTGGAATTTTGAGTACAACAAAACCGTTGCCCGCGCGCTGAAGGCGCTGTATCCCGACGTCCTGATCGTCTTCGGCGGCCATCAGGTGTCGCCTGACGGCAAAATGTTGGAGGAATACGATTATATCGATTTTCTGCAGCATGGGGAAGGCGAGGAGAGCACCGCCCTTCTGCTCAAGGCGCTGCACAACGGTTCGCCGCTGCGCGAGGTGCCGAATCTTTCGTTCCGCGCCGACGGCGGCACGGTTACCACTCCCAGGTATACCCCCTGCGATCTTTCCTGTTATCCTTCTCCGTATCTCACCGGAGAATTTGACGGTATCATGCGCGAATTTCCCGATACGGAGTTTCACGCCACGCTGGAAACCAATCGCGGCTGCCCGTATGAATGCGCCTACTGCGAATGGTGCTTTACCAAAAAGCTGCGCCCGTTCCCGATGGAGAAGGTCAAAAAAGAGATCGAATGGATCGCTTCGCATAAGCTCAAATATACCTATTGCGCCGACGCAAATTTCGGTATCCTTGATCGGGATGTGGAGATCGCGCGGTACGTGGTGGAGATGAAGAAGAAATACGGGTATCCTGATGTTTTTAAGCCCTGCTACGCAAAAGAGAGCGACGATAACGTTTTTGAGGCGGGGTATCTGCTGAACAAAAACAATACGGATAAGGGCGTTACGTTGGCATACCAGACGCTCAGTGACGCCGCGCTGGAGAACATCGGCAGAAAGAATCTTACGCTCAAACGGTTTGAATCTCTGGATATCCGCTATACGCAGGCGGGCATCCCCACGTATACCGAGCTGATCCTCGGTTTGCCGGGCGAAACGCGAGAGAGCTTCTGCCGCGGTATCTGCCAGCTGCTGGAGTCCGGACAGAACAATTCGATGACCGTTTATGAATGTCAGGTTTATCCGAATTCCCGCATGGGCGACCCGGATTATCAGAAGAAGCACGGCATTAAAACCGCGGTGATCCCGATGCTGGGCATCCACTATAACCCCACCTTCAACGGCGTGGGCGAGCACCTTGAGATCATCACCGAAACGGCGACGATGCCGAAGGCGGACTGGGTGGCGTCTTATATGTTCGCCGTGGTGCTGCAAACCTTTCATCATCTCGGCCTGCTGCGCTTCTTTGCCATTTTCCTGCACAGAGAAGCCGGAGAATCATACTACGATTTTTATACGGCGCTGTTTCGGTTTATCTATGAAGAGAGCGATGGATACCTGCACGCTCTGTTTCAGGAGCTGTATGACCGCAAGGCGGATACCGATACCGCGGACTGGACCTATCAAAAGGATATTTTCAGCTCCACGGGTTGGTATTTTGAGGAAGGCGCGTTTCTGGAACTGATCCGCAGCGGCGACGTTTTTTGGGATGAGATCCTTCCGTTCCTGCGTTCTTTCGGCATCCCGGAGCCGCTCTTCGGCGAGCTGTTCGCTTATCAGCGCGGAATACTGCGTACGCTGGAAAAGCATGAGGTCGACGTTACGGTACACTGGAATTTCTATCCCTATTTTCAGGACCAGAGCGGCAATACCCGTCTGCGGCAGGTGAACGCGCACCTGCGGGCGGTTTCCGATTTGGGCATTAAAACCTGGGCGGATTACGCGCGCCGGGTCGTTTGGTTCGGCAAGCGCTGGTCCGCCATGCTGCTCACAAACCCCCGCGCCGAGGTGGAATACACAGAGGAGGGACCGGAAGCATGAAAAAGATCCTGCTCATTCAGCCTCCCCAGTGGTATCCCATTACGCCGCACCTTGCGGTGCCGCTGCTCGCGGCGCAGTTGAAGGCCGCCGGTTTTTTTACCGAGATCATCGATCTGAACGTGCGGTTTTACAACAGGATACTCACATCGGACCATCTTGCCGCTGCCGACGTTCTTGCGCGGCGTGATCTTGAGGCGCTTTCGTCGGTTTATGCCGATGCCGATCTGTGCGAAATCGAAAAAGACGGCTCCTATGCCGAGAAGACGCGCGCGCTCAAATATCTTACGCTGAAAAAGTTTTATGAAGAGCATGGAAAAGAGATCCCCGGGCTGATAAACGATATCGGCCTCTCCGTGCGTACCATGCGGGAACCGGAACTGTTTTATGATCCCGAAAAGCTTCCCGCGGCCAAGCATAATATCCGGCTTGCGCTGCGTCTTGCCTCCATGCCGTTTGCGCCGAACGAGCTGGATCTGGATAATTATTTCGCGAATCCGCTGTTGAATCTGGATTGGAAAAACATCCGCGAACAGGTGGCAGACCGCTCGGTGAATATGTTTTATGATTTCCTGGCGGAGGAGACGCTTGCTGTTAAAAACGCCGGGTACGATATCGTCTGTATCTCTCTCACAGATCTCAGCCAGCTGATCCCCGTGTTCACGCTTGCGCGGCTGCTCAAACAGGAAACGGACGTGAAGATCGCGGTGGGAGGGAACTACGCCACGCAGATCTGCGAGGATATGGCGAGATTTGAAGAGATCTTTCTTGAATATATCGATTATGTTTCCATCGGCGACGGCGAAACCGCGCTGGTTCAGCTCTGCCGCGCGCTGGACGGGCAGCTCCCGATCCGGGAAGTTCCGAATCTTGTACGTTGGTCCGATACGGAAAAAAAGGTGGTTTCCACCGGCTTTTCCTGCGCGCATTTCAATATGGATGCTCTGGCGTATCCGGATTTTACAGGGTACGATCTTACGCAGTATTTCACACCGGAGATCATTTTTCCGATCCAGTTGTCCAAGGGCTGCTACTGGGGTAAATGCGCTTTTTGCGATTACGCCTACGGGCAGCAGGGGTACTCCCCGAAACGCATCCCGCGCATCATCGACGAGCTGCGCTATTTTATCGATACCTACGGCGCCTCCAAATTTATTTTCGTGGATGAGGCGATCCCGCCGGTGTTTTACAATAAGCTCGCGCTCGCGATCACCGAAGCGGGGCTCAAAATCAATTACTATTCCTTTGCCCGGCTGGAGGACGGCTTTACGCCGGAGGTGCTGCGAAATCTTTATGTCTCCGGCGCGCGGCTCTTCCTGTGGGGGTACGAATGCGAATCCCTGCGGATCATGAAGCTGATGAACAAGGGCATCAACGCCGAACGGCGGCTTGAGATCCTTACCGACGCCCGAAACGCGGGGATATGGAACGACGGCCTGTTTATTTTCGGGTATCCTACGGAAACCGAAGAGGAGATCGAAGCCACGATGAACGTGATCCGGCAGAACCGTCGGGTGATCCCCAGCGTCACGCTTTCCAATTTCGCTCTGAAAAAGCACGCGCTGCTGTTGGAGCAGGTGGGTGAAAACGGTGTAGAGGATTATGCCCCTAACGGCGATTTTTACACCGTATACCGCGACCGGATCAACGGCGTCGCGCAGGCGGAGCGCCGCGCGTTCCGCCGCAATTTCCAATTCGATTTCCTGGATGAGAACGCCCACTCTCTGTGGAGCGTGGTGTTCTCCGATTTCGACCATCTTCTGCTGTATCTCTCCAGATACGGCTGCGATTATGTCAGCGGATACCGTTCGGAAAACCGCGTCAGTCCGGAATTCAGGTGAAGAGATGAGTGCTTTTTCCGTAACCTTCGTCGTCGGCGCAACCAGTGAAGCCGAAGCGCTCAGAACCACGGTGGATACGATCCTGAGCGTTTGTGCGCCGCAGGATATCGCCCGGGTGCTGGTCGTGCGCTCCCGTAACGCCGCGCCTGAAACGGTAGCCGTGAGCGAAGAAATGGAACGCCGTTATCCCGATAAGGTAAAGGGCATGGTGCAAACGCGCCCGCACATAGGCGGCGCGATCCGCGACGGCTTCGATACCGCCGTATCCTCGCATATACTGTTGCTTCCGGGCGATCTGGCCATTGATCTTGCCGCCGTGCCGGTATTGATCGAGATGGAAAAAAACAGGCCGGACGGTATCGTAAAAACCAGCCGCTGGCTGAACGGCGGGGCGTTTCACGGGTATGCACCTCTGCGCAAATGCCTGAACGCCTGTGCGCAGATGTTTTTGCGCGTCGCTTACCGCACAAACCTCACGGATCTTACAAATCCCGTGCAGATCATGCCTACGGCGCTTTACCGCGCCATTGATTGGAAAGAGCTGGATTTTCCGTTTCTTGCGGAAATGGTGCTTTGCCCTCTGCGGCTCGGCGCGTCGTTCTATGAAGTGCCTGCCGCCTGCTTTGCCCGAACAGAGGGCCGTTCAAACAATTCCGTCATGCAAACGGCGCTGTATCTGAAAACGGCGCTGCGCATCCGGTTCACACCGCCCAACCGGCTTTTGAAACCCAAAGAAAGGACCGGCCAGTTCGCCGGTTTGAGAAAAAGAAAATGAAGATCCTTTTTGCATCGGTCCCGCAGTGGTACCCCGTCAGTCCCTATCTCGCCTGCGCTTTGCTCGCGGGACAGGTCCGCGCTGCCGGTTATCAGGCGGATACCTATGATTTCAACGCCGTGTTCTTCAACGATATCCTTACGCCTGCATATTTGCGCGGCGCATTGGATCGCGCGCGCGGTTTTCTTGCCTCTCCTTCGCTCGCGTGTGAGGATCCCGCGTTTGCCGAAAAGCTTTCGGATACCGCCGCCGTAAGAAAAAACGTCGTTTCCGCGTTTTTCTCCCAAGAGGGCGAATCCCCCGAGCGTGTTGTTTCGCGTATTGAAAGCGCTGTTTCTGTCTTTCATGACCGCGCCGCGTTTTACGACCCGGAAAAGCTCTATCAGGCAAAGGACGTGGTGGACGCCGCGCTGGATATCGCCTCGCTGCCCTTTGCGCCCGCGAGAATAAAGATAGATAATTACATTGCGAATCCCGTGTTTACATACGATTTCGCGGATGTGGATCACCAGTGCCGCAACGCGGATGTGAATATGTTTGTCCCGTATTTTGAACGGAAGCTTGCGGGAATGGATCTCTCTTCCTACGATCTGATCGGCCTTTCCATTACCGATCTGAGCCAGATCGTTCCCGGCTTGACGCTTGCAAGGCTTCTGAAACAAAAAACGAAGGCGAAGATCTGTTTGGGCGGCAATTATGTTTTCAAGATCGCGCCGGATCTGAAAAAGCTTCCCGCCGTGTTCCGCGATTACTGCGACTATTTGCTTGTGGGCGACGGCGAGACCGCCATCGTGGAGCTTGCAGCCGCGGTCAACGGCGACACGCCGCTTTCTTCCGTGCATTCCCTTGTATATGCCGACGCGGACGGCACGGTGCGAACCAATGAAACGGCGCCGCTTCTGCAGCTTGACACGGTTGCTTACCCGGATTTCAGCACCTATGATTTTTCGCTGTATTTCTCCCCGGAAACCGTGATCCCGGTACAACTCGGGAAGGGCTGTTACTGGGGCAAATGCACGTTCTGCGATTTTTATACGGGGCAGCAGAAATTCGATATCAAAAGCGTCCGCCGCGCGGTGGACGAGGTGGAATTCCTTTCTGAAAAATACAACACGCCGTATTTCAATTTCGTGGATGAAGCCGTACCGCCGGCGTTTTACAACGCCTTTGCGAAAGAGGTGCTGCGCCGGGGGTTGAAGATCCGTTTTTATTCCTTCGCCCGGCTTGAAAAAGCTTTTACGGCAGAGGTGCTTCATAATCTGTATGCCGCAGGCGCACGCTTTTTTATGTGGGGATATGAGGCGGAATCCGAACGCGTGATGGGTCTTATGAACAAGGGGATCGATCTTTCCCGCCGCAAACAGATCCTGCGCGACGCCGCGGCCGCGGGGCTGTGGAACCTGTGTACGTTCCTGCTGTGCTATCCTTCCGAAACGCTTGAGGAGCTGCAGTCCACCATCGATGTGATCTACGATCACGAGCTCGTGAACACCGCCGTGCCGTCCAACTTCGCGCTGAAGAAAAACGCGATCCTGAAGGATCACGCCGAGGACGCTTCCATCACCGATTACCAGGCCAACGGCGAACTGCATATTTCATATAAATACCACTCTACGGTAACCACGATGGAAGAAATCAAGCGCAGACGCAACGCCTTTGAAAAGCAGTATCTTGCCGATACGGCGGACCGTCTTTGGCCGCATACGTTTACGGAGAGCGATTTCCTTCTGCTGTATCTCTCGCGCTACGGCCGCGATTACGTTAAAAATTACCGCCTGAAATACAAAAAAAAGCTGCCGAACCAGTGAATCGGTAAAAACTTGCGTTGTTTTTTCTGGTAGGATCTTTGTATTAAGATAAAATTTGATGAAAATATAAAAACAGCATATGAACGTCCTTTTATGGATCTTTCACAGCTCGGCCCTACGGATTTCACATTTCTTGAGCATATCGAGAACTATTTTCAAACCTGTTACCGTTATGATAAAATGCTTTACCTGTACCAGTCAAAGGGCTGTGTGCGCTGCTGATATTCATTCCTTCGTTTGAGATCTGTTATTACGTTTATGTGTCACGGCTGTTAGAAACGGAGCATCTTTTCCTGCATTCCGACGCGCCTATAGACGTAATAATCGGGCGGGGCGTTCTCAAGGGAATCGTTACTTCTGCAAAAGTCGCAGAAAATTACGAAAAAGCCGCATCCGATGCAGAGGAACTCCGTAATCTGTGCAAAAATCGTTTGTATGTGATTGATTATGATACCTTTGTCTGCCTGAATGCCGGCCTGCGGTATTCCGTGCCTTTTCTGCATATCTTTACAGACCAATGGAATCTGGAAGCTGATTGGTGGAAGCTGTATACTGAAAAACAGCCGGATGTTGGTTACATTCTTAATTTCTCTCTCAGTTATATTTATTACAGTCGCGAAACACCCGAGGATAAACTATCACATTTGGAATCCATGGTTCAGATTACGGTTGCAGAAGGGAAGATCGGGTATATCGTACATATCGATCTCTGGTTCTGACGAATCCGGCCTTCAATATGAAAAAACTCCCTTGCCGCACG
>JAFRSZ010000101.1 GCA_017439205.1 Clostridia bacterium | reverse complement strand
TTTTTTTCTTTTTGTCGTCGCCGCCGTGTCGTTTGCCGTCTTCCGCGGTGGATCTCGACCCCAGCTGGACGAGCTGCGCGCCGCAGAAGGCGCATTTGCCGATATCGGTCGCGTACGTGTTGCCGCAGTTCGGACAGATAAAGGACCCCGCGGGCGCCGTGGGATTGTCCACATCAACGTCGACCAACCGCAAGCCACAGGTCTCGCAGAAGATCATTCTATCGTCGTTTTTATAGGTGTGGCAGAATTCGCAGTATTTCATTTTCAGATCCGTCTCCTTTGTTATTAATCTCTTACGCCGTTATTATATGATTATCCTTTCATTTTGTAAAGCCCTCCCCCCGGGAAAAAGGCCGCGCGGCACCCTGCATTTTGACGCTTGCATTTTATCCCGCCGCGGGTATATAATGATAGAGTAAAATAAAAAGGGGAGAGTTTTTATGGCATTCTCGATCTTCGGCAAAAAGAACAGTGAGAGCCCGTTGCTGGATTCGCCCGGTGAAAACAGGTACATCACAAAAATCGAATACGTCTCGCTGATCCTTTCCCGCATCGGCGGTATGTTCGGCACCACCCTCACGGGTACGCTGGCGGCCACATTCCTGTACGAACTGTTTTTCGCTGATTTCCCCGAGGTGGGTACCGAGCAGATCGCCGGTATCGCCGCGGTCCAGACCACGATCCAATACGTGCTCGGCATTGCGATGCCGCTGATCGCGGGCGTGATCGTACAGAAATGGAAAACAAAATGGGGCCGTTACCGCCAGTGGTACCTCCTGAATCTGATACCCTATTTTATTCTTACCATCTCTTTCTATTGGGTGCCCAAGGGCTGGACGGTGCAGCAGATGATCTGGCTGCGTTACGGCGTGGCGGCCACGCAGACGGTTCTCAACGCCTTCAACGTGCTGAGCCAGAACCTGATTCAGGTGATCACGCCCAACAGCAAAGAAAAAAAGACCGTCGCCACCCTCTGGCAGATCTCGTATTACCTCGGTTACGGCCTTGCGTATCTGAGCCCCGAGATATTCAAGCTTTTTATTCCCAAAGCCGACCCGCGATACAGTGAACGGTATGTGATCCTCACGCTGTTCGCGGCGTCCCTCACGCTGATCGGCAACCTGATGTGCGGCCTGTTCTGCAAAGAGCGCATCGAACTGCCGAAGAAAGAAAAAACAAAGCTCTCGAAATCGCTGTTCACGCTGTTCAAGTATAAGAATTATCGCGCTTATCAGTATTTCACCTGGGTCAACGTGTTCGCGGGCCTCGGCAAATGGTCTACGCTGCTTGCGGGCATCACGGTGGGGTCATCAAATGTGATCCTGCTTACGGTGCCGACCGCCGCGGGTACCGTGGTGGGCAACGTGGTGTGCGGTGTGATCGCCAGAAAGCACGAGCCAACGAAAATACTGAAATTCTGCGGCGTCTATTCCATTACCGCGGCCGCGGTGCTGTTTGGCATCTGCTACGGCGAAAAGGTGATGGGCATCAATTTCTGGGAGGGCGGCACCGCCGTATTCTTCTACATTTTCTACTTCCTGTTCGGCGTGGGCGTCGGCTTCCAGGAGCTTTCCATGAGCCACTATACGATGGAATATAACGATTACCTCGAGTGGCAGACGGGCGAACGTCTGGAATCCGTACAGGGCATCATCCCCGGCTGGATCAACTCCGGTATCACCTATGCAAAGGATCTTCTGATCCCCTATATTCTGGTCTGGGTAGCGTACCCCACCTCCGACGACCGCAAGATGGATCTGGTAGACGTCATCAAAAACCGGATCGCCTCGGGGGAGCTCTCGCAGGAGCAATATCTCACCACCTGTATGTGGCTGCTGGCATTCCTGCTGTTCGGCTACGCGCTAACAAACCTGCTGCGCGCGTTGATCCTGAAATTCTTCTATAACATAGAAGGCGAGAAGAAAGAGCAGATGTACAGAGAGCTCGAAGAGATCCGCCTGAAGCGCCATGCCGAAAACGAACAGATCGCCGATTGACGGCGCGCCCGTTTTTACAGAAATGAAAAAAGCCGATCGGGTTCCTCGGTCGGCTTTTCTGCGGGAAAGGCAAATTGGAATTTGTCGCTCGATGCGACAAATTCCAATGAAATGAATAATTAAAAATTAACAATTAACAATTGATGAAGGGCTCCGCCCTTACCCGATTATACTCATCGGATAAGCAGGTTTTTCCAGCTTTCGGAAAG
>JAFRSZ010000100.1 GCA_017439205.1 Clostridia bacterium | reverse complement strand
GGCGCGATATGTCCCTTCGGGACGAGAAAAAGGAATTCATATCATATCGCACGTGAGCGTACGCGAGCGTATATCGCATTTGCGAAGCAAATATATCGCATCGCCGTCAGGCGATATATCGCAGCAAACCCGTCTCCCCGATAAACTGTAATTTTTAGAAAAAACGTCGGCCCGGCGGGTCGGCGTTTTGCTTTTATCATATTCGTCTTTATGTGTTTTTGAGAATATCCAGAACGTGGTGCGACGCGCCGATCAGATCCTGCCGCTCGCAGACGCTCAGATGGTATTCGATCCATTTTGAAAACGTGAAATCGTCCATCTCATCCACCGTTTCGCGCATGTAATTCGTCGCGCCGTCCGTTGCGATCAGTTTCACGCGGGCCGCGCCCGCTGCGGCGTCCAGCGCCGTGATATCTTCGGTGCGCGCAAGCTCAAAAAGCTCCTTCGGTTCGCTTTTACAGTGCCAGTTTTCCGTGAGCAGATCCTTTTCGAGCACTTCGCGCAGGGCGCCCTTTTTGAAAACGTAGCTAACCACGGTCGGCTCGTTCATGCAGTAAGAAACCAGAATGTACCCGCCCTTTTTCGTGACGCGCATCGTTTCCTTCAGCGCCCGCAGCTTGTCTTCAAACGTAAACAGATGATACATCGGTCCCAGCAGCAGCGCCATATCGAAGCTCCCGTCCGCAAAGCGGGAGAGATCGAGCGCGTTCCCCTGTAAAGCGGTCAGCTTTTCAGTCCCGTCGAGCTTGCCGCGCAGGATATTGAGGTTATGCTCCGTCAGTTCCACCGCCGTGACCTCAAATCCCTCTTTCGCAAGAGGTATGCTGTAGCGTCCGGTGCCAGCGCCGATCTCAATGATGCGCGCCGCTCCGGTTTCCCGCGTGCAGGTGTGGATGTATTTCTGCGTGGTGATATATTCTACCTGCCCGTGTCTTGAAAGCAGTCTGCCTTCTTCATCGTAGGTTTCGTAATATTGTTTTAACAGTTCTTCTTCGTTCATAGATTTTCCTCAGATATATTCTTCAAGTTGGGTTACGAGCTTCCCCTTTTTTGATTGCCCGGTCACTTCCACAAGACGGAATTTGCCGAACCCGCGCACCGAGAAGGTATCGCCCGGGGCAAGCAGCGCATCCGGCTTTTCGCACACCGCGCTGTTGAGAAATACTTTTTTATCTTTCATAAGTTCAGCGATTCTGCTGCGCGAGAGGCGGACCGCCGCGCTTGCGGCGCAGTCGATACGCAAAGAGGAGAGCGTGAGCCGCACCGGCCTTGTTTCATACAGGCTGCCTTCCGGAACCGTATCGCATACCGTGAGCTTTACGTCCGTATTCCGTATCTTCGTGAGGTTTTCGGTCAGAAACGGCGCCATCTTTTCGGTGCAGAACAGGTACGCTTCGGTTTGCCGCGCAATGATATCGCCCACGCCGGAGCGTTCGATGCCCAGCCCCATGATGCTGCCGAGGTAGTCCCTGTGCGTCAGCTTTTCGGCAAAGCGCGGGTTCACGGGTTCGATCTTCACACAGACGATCGGGAAGGACTCTTCATATCCAAGCGCCTGCACGCTGCCGAACCGCGCCATATTGCGCTCTGTGCCGATTGTGCCGCCGAACAGCGTAAAAGGGGAGAGCTCCCTCTTTTTTTCGAGCAGCTTTGCCTGTTCGTCGGGCGATAAAAACCCCGAAAACGTAAATATATTTCTTGCCTGCGCCCTTTTTGCCAAATCGGCCAGATGTTCGATCAAAAAAGTGTCCATATCATTATTTCGTCAGCTTTGAGGTCTGCCGCTGCGCCATAACAAGCTTCGCGTAAATGCCGTTTTTCGCAAGCAGCTCTTTGTGGGAGCCGGTTTCGGCGATGCGCCCCTTTTCGATCACGATCAGGGTATCGGCGTTTTTCAGCGTAGCGAGCCTGTGGGCGATGGCAAAGGTGGTGCGCCCCTTCACGAGCCGGGAGAGCGCGTCCTGGATCGACTGCTCCGTTTCGGGGTCCAGCGCGCTGGTGGCTTCGTCCAGTATCAGGATCTCGGGGTTGCGCAGCACCGCGCGGGCAATGGATATCCGCTGCCGTTCGCCGCCCGAAAGGTTGTGCCCGTTCTCGCCGATGACCGTATTGTAGCCGTCAGGCAGATCCATAATGAAGCCGTGGGCGTTGGCGGCCTTTGCCGCGGCAATGATCTCGCTGGGCTCGGCGCCCGGGCGCGCGTAGGCGATGTTGTCGAATACCGTACCGGCGAACAGGAAGGTATCCTGGAACACCACGGCGGTCTTCTGCCGGTATTTTTCCTGCGGTATGGTGCGGATATCCGTTCCGTTTACGGTGATCACGCCGCTGTCGGGCTCATAAAGGCGCAATATCAGGTTGATGAGCGTGGATTTGCCCGCGCCGGAATGGCCCACAAGGCCGATCATCTTGCCCTGCTTTGCCAGCAGGTTAATATCCTTCAGCACGGTCTCGTAGGGCTTGTAACCGAAACGCACGTTTCTGAATTCGATATCGCCGGGCGTCAGCTCCGCGTTCGGGTCCGCCATTTCGGTGGATTCCGGCTTCTCATCCAGTATTTCAAAAATTTTTATCAGGCTGGTGGTGAATTCGCCGAGTCTGCGCGGCAGGGTGGAGATCCATCTGAGCGGCTGGTAGATGTAGGCAAGATACAGTGTAAATTCCAGAAGCTGCCCCACGCGCATATCGCCGTTGATCACTGCGCGACCGCCGAAATACAGCACAAGGAACTCGCCCACGCCCATTAAGAACGTGAGATACGGGAACACCATGGCCCAGAACTGCTCGTTTTTGATGCAGACGACGCACAGCCGCTTGCAGAGCGCGTCGAATTTGGCGACCTCGCGCTTTTCCGTGCCGAAGGACTTGATCACCCTGATGCCCTTCACGATGTCGTGCAGCACCGAATTCACGCGCGATTCGCACCGCCATTGCCGCTCGTAACGGATGCGTATGATCCTCCAGAAACGGTAGATGGCCAGGATCACAACGGGCACAGGCGCGAGCACCAGCAGCGTGAGGGTGGGGCTTACGCTGAGCAGTATCGCGAAAACCGCGATAAAGCTGATGAGCTTTTCGAGCGCGTACAATCCCTGTTCCGTAATGAAGCTCCGCACGATCTCGGTATCGCGGGTCACGCGCTTCATCAGGTCGCCGCTGGTCTTTTTTGCCATGCTGGTCAGCGAGAGCCGCTGCACCTTATCGTAAAGCAGGCGTCTGAGCTCGTCCGAGAGGGCGCAGCTGATCCGGTTCGCCCTGCGCTGGCTGATGATGCGGAAGACGGCGGAAGACGCCTTGAGCACGGCGATGAGGGTCACGGTAGCTATGACGCCTTTGATCACGGCGTCGGCGGGAAGCCCCGCGGGGTTATACAGATATTCGTCCACAAGCTTCGCGTTGAACACCGGCACAACGGCCGAAAGCAGCGACGCCGCGGTGATGAGCAGGCTCGCGAACAGCAGTTTGCCGATATAGGGTTTTATGAGCGAAGCGGTGTGGCGCAGCACGTAGCCGCGGTCCACGCAGAACAGACACACGTCCAGCCCCTTGGGGTAGGCGCGTCCGCACTTCGGGCAGACGCGGATCGTATCGGGCGGGATCTCGGTCTCTTCTCCCGTTTCGATATAGTGGTTCACGACCTTGCAGAATTCGCCCACCTCGTTTACCCTGCTCATTGAGAAACGGCAGAGCAGAATGCTGTCGGAGGCGTCCGGCGCGGCGTTTTCAGGCGTGAGCTCCACGGTGGAGCAGCCGGAATAGGTGCGCTGCACGAGCTCTCTAATGCCGGTCAGGGCGTATCTGCGGGGCTCTTCGCCATTTTGCGAAACGTAGATCTGCCCGCGCAGAAAACGCAGGGTACCGTCGCAGTATTCGTTTGTATCGGTCAGGTCGAAACGGACCTCAACGCATCGCGCCGCTTCTTCGGGAAGAACCGAAATCTGATTATTCATATTTAACCTCATTACTCAATAAAGGTACGGCTCCAGCTTTCTCCTGCTCTTCGCCGCGATGGCGCTGAAATCGGTGATGCGGTAGCGGTTGCCGTCGATATCGGTGATGTCGATGTTTTCACCGTGCATACGAACGTTTTTCGAGAGATCCTTCACGGTGAAGCTCTTGCTGATCCCCTGGATCTTCACGTCAAAATAGAAATGGCCCATCTTTTCCTTGATCGAAACGATCTCCTGTATCACCGGTATGAAGTAGCGCAGCGAAAGCTCTTTGCCGATGATCTTCTGCTGTTGGTCCGAAAAGGCGGCAACGTGCTCTATAATGCCCAGCTCGTTGTTCTCGGTGTCGGTGATGCAGATATAGTCGTCCGGCGCGCCGAAGGGGAGGGCGCGTTTGAGTATCACGCGGTTGTGCGGTTCGTTTTTTATGACCGCGCCCGTGAAACCGGCGTCCCCGATGAAAAAAGAGCAGTTTTCGGGGGAGAGATATTCCGTTTTCAGGGTCTCGGGAGAAATGGATTCATAATTCATTTATGCGTCCTCCTCATGTTCCCCGGCGTCCTCCGGGGCGTTTTCCAGAATGCCTGCGCTGCGCAGCGCTTCGCTCTGGAGCTTGAACTGTTTATAGAATTCGCCCTTTTTGCGGATCAGCTCGTCAAAGGTGCCGTATTCGATCAGCGTGCCCTCGTCGATCACCGCCAGCATATCGGCGTCGCGCAGGGTAGAAAGCCGGTGCGCGATGGCAAGCGTTGTGCGGCCCGCCTTCAGCTTTGTCAGCGAATTCTGAATGTTGCGTTCGGTTTCGGTGTCCATCGCGGCGGTGGCTTCGTCCAATATCAGCACGCGGGGGTTCTGTATGATGGTCCGCGCAATGGATACGCGCTGCTTCTCGCCGCCCGAGAGCTTCTGCCCGCCGGAGCCCACCCGGGTCTCGTATGCGTCGGGTAGCTTCATAATAAAATCGTGCGCGTGGGCGGCCTTGGCGGCGGCGATCACCTCGTCCATCGAGGCGTCGGGTCTGGCGTAACGGATGTTATCCGCCACCGTGCCCATAAACAGGTAGATATCCTGCGATACCACGCCTACGTTATTGCGCAGCGAATCGAAGCTCAGTTCCCTGATATCCACGCCGTCCAGCTTTATCTCGCCCTTTTTCAGGTCGTAGAGCCGCGCGATCAGGCTTGCGATCGTTGATTTGCCCGCGCCGGTGCGTCCTACGATGCCGAGCATCTGCCCGGCTTCGATGCGAAGATTGAAGTTTTTTATAATGGGGCGCGCGGGTTCGTATTCAAAGTTCAGATCGGAGATCTCCACTTCGCCGCGGCAGTTTTCAAGCGTAACGGGGTTTTCGGACTCCTTGATCTCAGCGTCGGAATCCACGATCTCAAACACGCGCTGGGCGGAATCCGCGCACCGCGACCACCAGTTGGATATCCAGGAAAGAAAATCGAAGGGTTCGCGCAGCATTTCGAGATATACGATGTAGCTTAAAAGCGTACCGGTGGTCATTTCGCCCCTGGTCACCATCACGCCGCCGGATCCGAGCACCACCGCGGTAAGAATGATCACGCCGATCTCCGCGAGCGGGAACACGGTGGCTTCCGTCAGCGCGAGCTTGAGCTCCGCTTTTTTATAGTTGCCGCTGGCTTTGGTAAAACGCTCATATTCGTCGTCTTCTTTGGCGAAGGCCTTGATCTCTCTTTGCCCGGCGATGTTGTCGCTCACCATGCTGGATACCTTGGAGCGGTATACCCACGATCTGTGGTGCATATTGCGAAACAGCTTCTCTCCGAGATACAGCAGCAGAAAGATCAGGGGGGTGGCGAACAGCACGATCAGCGAGAGTTTCGCGTTCATGATGAACATCACGGTCATAACGCCGATCACCGTGGTGACGCAAAGAATGACGCCGGGAACGCCGTCCACAAAGAACCAGTATATGTTGGTGGCGTCTCGCATCACGCGCTCCATCAGCGAGCCGGTCTGCTTCGAGGTGTAAAAGCCCACGCTGAGCCGCTGCAGCGCTTTAAATATTTTAACCTTGATATCGTATACCACCTTGGGCATGATCGCGCCCTGGATATACTGCCGGAACGAACTCAGCACGGTGTTCAGAAGCCTTATGCCGAAGATCGAGAGTACCAGCACGGCGAGGGCCTTCAGCATTTCCTGCGGCAAGGAGGAAGTTTCGGAGGCGAGCACGTCGTCAAAAAGCCTGCGGGTGCTCAGCTGCGGCAGAAACACCGATACGGCGGAATCGGAAAGCATCACCAGCAGCACAACGATGATCTGCGGTATATATCCGCCGAAAAAGCCGAACAGCCTTACCGCGGTGGCGGTCTTCTTATCGTGCTTCTTGCAAAAATCCCTGTGAGGCGGGCAGGGCGCGCCGCATTTTTTGCATCGGCCGCTCTTGTCGTCCTTTTCGGGCGGGATCTCGGCCTCGCCGGTCTTTTTGAAGCTGTTCACGGCGTCGGCAAGTCGGTCGAACTGATCGATTTTGCTCATCGTAAAGCCGATGGCAAAGAGCGTTGCGTCTTTGCCCCTGATCAGCAGCCGTCCGGTGGAAACGTACCGCTCGCATTTCAGCTCTTCAACGTCTTTTAGATGAAAGGTTTTGATCTCTTCGATTTTGATTTCAGGCTCCAGCCGTTTTTTTCTGTTTTTGGACGGGCCTACCTGCGCCGTGCCGCGCGCGATGAAGAGGGAAGCCGTATTGAACCAAAGCCACGTATCGCAGTAGCTGCAGTCGGCGTCCATATCGCCCCGGCAAACGAAGATCGCGTCGGCCGTATCCGCCCCGGCGGCGGCGAGCGCTTCGGATTCCGCCGGGGTGAAGCCATGTTTTTTATCGGGAGGGGAATCGGTTGGTTTGGTTTTCTTCATAAATAAACCTCTGAATAAAATTCGGAATTCGGAATTCGGAATTAAATAAGAAAATAAAATACAAATAAATAAAGCGCCGCAAGGGGGCGCGGCGCCGTAAGGGGATACCTGGTATTATGCCGTCAGGGGAACAGACACAATACCGCCGCGCGGGTCGTTGTTGCGTACTTCATGCCGATGATCATTGTGTCTGCCTCCTTTCGTAAAATATTTCTTACCGTAGTATAACAGTATAAATATGGAATGTCAATGCAATTTCGGTGAACAAACTGAAAACTATGCGTTTTCTTCCGCGAAAACCGCGAGCTCGTCCTCGGTAAACACTTCAATGCCGTTTTCAAGCAGCAATTCTGCCGTGACGCCGTTGCCTTCGATCTTCTTTCCCGTGAAGCTGCCGTCGTAGATCAGGCCCTTGCCGCAGGAGGGGCTTTTTGCCTTCAGCAAAGCCTTTTGAACGCCGAGGGTCCGGGCAAGGTACAGAGATTCCGCCGCGCCCTTGCGGTAGGCCTTTGTAACGTCGGTACCGTCATTCATAAACACGCCGCCGTCTTTCCGTTCGCTGGGGTTTCTCGGCGTGGGGAGCCCGCCGAGCTGTTCGGGACACACCGGGATAAGCTCGTATCGGTCTTTCAGCGCGATCACGTTTTCGTTCGCACAGCTTTTGCCGTCGTACCGGCACCTGCAGCCCAGAAGACAAGCGCTTACCAATAGCTTTTTCATGTGACATACCGCCTTTCGTTTGACATTCGCAGTAAATTTGAATTCAACCACTTTCAATCATATCACATTTCCTTCTCCGGGTCAATTCTGAATCTTGACAAGCCCACAAAAAGAGCATATTATTGAATAGAAAACATTGTTGTTTTACGTCGAAACGCAAAACGAAAGACAGGGGAGATCAAAATGACGGAACATAAGAATCTAACTATTTTCAACCATCCTTTGATCAAGCACAAGGTAACGCACCTGTGCGACGTGCACACCGGTTCAAAGGAATTCTGCGAGCTTGTGAAAGAGCTTGCAACGCTGATGGGCTTTGAGGCGCTCAAAGACCTGCCCACCAAGGATATCGAGGTGCAGGCGCCGCTGCAGAAGATCATGAGCCCGGTGCTGGCGGAGGATTTCACGATCGTGCCGATCCTGCGCGCGGGGCTTGGCATGGTAGACGGCCTCAGAAGCCTGCTGCCCACGGCGAAGGTAGGCCATATCGGCATCTACCGCGACGAAGAAACGCTCGAGCCGCGCACATACTATTTTAAACTGCCCGTAGACGTTGCGGACGGCGAAGTGATCGTAGTGGACCCGGCGCTCGCGACCGGCGTATCGGCGGACGCCGCCGTGAAAATGCTCAAGGACGCGGGCTGCACGCGCATCAAGATCATGTG
>JAFRSZ010000099.1 GCA_017439205.1 Clostridia bacterium | reverse complement strand
TACGCCCGCCCGTGGGAGACCGACCCGCCCGTATACACCTACGTTGCGGTGATCAATGTGGACGCGGATCTCAACCTCACCGTGGAATCCTTTCACGAAGCGGATCTCCTTTACGAATAACGCTGAAACTCCGTTTATATGAAAATAGGTTTGTTTGCTGACGCGCATTATTCTTCACAGGAGCTCACCTGCGGAAAACGGCGCAATCGTCGCTCTCTCGGCAAGCTTCGGGAGGCTTACTCGTATTTTGCCCGACAGCAGTGCGGGCTGGCGATCTCTCTCGGCGATCTGATCGACAAAAACGGTTCCCATGCGCTCGACGTTCGGTGCCTCGAAGAGGTGAGCGAAGTCATTGCAGCTTCCGGCATCGAAACGGTGTGCATCATGGGCAACCACGACGCGTTTACGTTCAACAGGGAAGCGTATTACGGGATCCTCGGAGGCTGCGAACCTGCCGACCGCACGGTCGACGGGCTGCGTCTGATGTTTCCCGACACCTGTTTTTTTAGGAGCGGCGAACGTTACACGCCCGCCGGGGGCGACTGGACGGATTGCTTTCTTCCTGCACAGGACGCCTTTCTTTCGGCGCTTTCCGGCAGCGAAACGCCCGCAGCCGTTTTTCTGCACCACAATATCGATCCCTCCGTGCCGGAAAACCACCGTCTGTATAACGCTGACGCGCTGTTCAGGGGGATCGACTGCAGTAAAAAGGTGAAAACCGTTTTTCAGGGGCATTACCATCCCGGCAGGCGGATCCGGCACGGAGACGTGCTTTATGTGACGCTGCCCGCCATGTGTGAAAACGAAAACGCGTTTTTCGTTTTCGATACGCTTGACCCGGGTGAAATGTGATCGCCGCTTCTGTTTTCCTGCATTCGGGACGGTTAATTAACGGCGTAAAAAACGGGCTTTTCCGTGCTTTGAATAAAAAACAGGCCTCAGGGGCGCTGTTTCAGGAGGATATGAAAATGAGACCATTGAGAATCGGTGTGATCGGATTACAGTTCGGTATGGCGCACATTGAGGGCGCCATGCGCTGCGGGGCGGAGATCGCCGCCATATGCGACTGCAGCGCGGAGCATCTGCGCGACGCGGGGGAACGGTACGGCATACCGGAGGAAAAACGGTTTTCGGATTACCACGCGCTCCTGGAACGCGGCGATATCGACGCCGTTGCGGTTGCCGTGCCGGATCAGATGCACCGTGCGCTTGCGTGCGCGTTTCTTGACGCGGGCAAACACGTTCTGTGTGAGAAGCCGATGGCTCTGACCCGTGAGGATACGCGGGCAATGATCCGCGCCGCCGATGCGTCCGGACGCCAGCTGATGATCGGCCAGATCTGCCGGTACACCCCGGCGTTCGAGAAGGCGAAAGCGCTGGTTTCAAACGGAACGCTCGGCGAAGTCTATTTTCTGGAATCGGAATACGCCCACGATTACATGAAGCTTTGTGATAACTGGCGCGCCGATCCTTTGCGCCACGGCGTGATCGGCGGCGGATGCCACGCGGTGGACCTGCTGCGCTGGCTCGCGGGGGATCCCCGGGAGGTGTTCGCTTACGGTACGCACCGGCTCCTTCCGCAGGTGCCCTATGACGACGCCACCGTGGCCGTGATGAAATTCGACGGCGATACGATGGGCAAGGTGTTCGTTTCCACCGGCTGCAAGCGCGATTACACGATGCGCACCGTGATCTACGGTACGAAGGGGACGCTGATCTGCGACAATACCTCGCCCACGATGACGCTGTTTACGGCGGGGGCGGACGGCATGGCGCACGAACCCGAAATCATTGAGGTAGAGGTGAACAACCACAACGCGGCAAGAGAATTTGAGGCGTTCGCCGACGCGATCCTGCACGGGAAACCGGTGATGACCGACGCGCGCGAGGGCGCAAGGACCGTGGAGGTTTGCCTTTCGATCATCGAATCGTCCGCAACGGGGAAACCGGTTCGTCCGGCGTACGCATTCTGAAAACAAGCGCATGAAGAAGAATATATAATAATAAGTGAACACCCTTTCGCCGTTGAAAGGGTGTTCGTTTTGATATAAAGGCAGGCTTAATGGGTGATCCTGTCGATCAGGTATCTGATCAGTACGAAGATGCGCAGAGAGAGGAACCTTTTGACCGCCGACGCAACCTTCGCGCTCGCAGAGGTATCGGGCGTATACGTGCGGGGCGCGGTTCCGTTATCGATCACAAGCGCCTGCGTCAGCGTGCAGCCGCCGTCGCCGAACAGCTCGCAGCGGACGTACAGGAAATCTTCCGCGCCTTCGATTTGGTCGAGATCCAGCACGTATGTCGTCTCGCCGTTCTTCGGATCGACGGCGGTTTTTGCGATGACCTTTCCGTTGGCGATCCACTGCAGGGCGGTGCAGTCAACGGCGCGAACGGTGATCTTATGCCCGTCTACGGAAACCTCTTTGAACATCGGGTAGGGCGCTTCGCTGTAGCGTACGTCGAAGCCCTCGGCGGGGCCGATCAGGTCGTTGCCGCCCAGCTCTCTGGTCACGCAGAAGAAAGCGCCGGTCTGCATCGTGTTTTTGATCTGTTCCACCGTGTTTTCCGGCATCATGAATACCGAATACGAAGAATCGATCTGCGAATAATAATGCGCGTCGTTGTTTGAGAAGCCGATCACGCGTTTCCCGTAGGGCAGGCACGTCATCAGCACGTTATCCCACAGGATCCTGTCGTAATTCGTTACGTGGTTGCGTTCGTTGAACACCTCCATGCCGAGGCAGGAATCGTATTTCAGAAGGATATCGGCAAAATACCGCACGTTTTCGGGGTCGGAAACGATATTTATATCACGGCCGGAATTCAGCCAGTCGCCGGGGTGGTTGATGAAGGATATCGCGCCCGCTTCGTCGGCAAGGCGCACCGCGCCCTCGTGATCGTCCTCATAGCCGAGATAATTATCTCCCACATGCGGCGGCAGGAACATGCCGTTGACGTGGCATTTCGAGATCGTGAGAGCGTTGAGCTCGTTGCCGCCCGTAACGCAGGTCATCTTGTAGCCTCTCGGCCGGCCGTCCACGGGATACGCGCCGGTGGTAACGCCGTCGTATTCTTCCTGCGTAAGACGCGTCGTTTTGCGGCCCGCGATATACTGGTACAGATACAGCGGCAGATGCGTGGGCTCTTCATTCCACGCCTTGCCCGTCACGCCGTGGTCGGTCATCGCCAGAAAATCAAAGCCCTGCCGGTAATGTTCGAGGATCATTTCGTTGAAATCCATCTCCGCGTCGCTTACCGTAGAGTGGGTATGCAGATTGCCCTTGTATGCGCCCCACGCGTTTTCTCCGTCCCAGATAACGTCTTCATACGGGGAAACGATACGGTAGCCGCCTTTCGCGAACGCGGCGACGGGGAACACGGCGCACCCAAGCGCCGCGCAGAGCATGATGCTGAGTAACTTTTTCATGATTGGCCTGCCTTTCTTTTTTTTGATAGGAATCGTGTCTGAAACATATTATACATAATTATCGTTCGCGCGTCAACAGGTTCATTTCAAATGCATCCGGATGAAATAAAGATCCTAAATGTTCTTGAACTTGCGCATGAAAAATGCTATGATATAAAAAGAAAAGAATTCTACGGTTGCTTTATGCACAGAAAGGATACGGCTGTTATGAAAAAAAGATGTTTTTGCCTGCTGCTTGCAGCGGCCATGCTGATAACGGTATTCCCGCTCGCCGCGCATGCGTTAGAGGGGACGAGGATCGCGGATATCCCGGTCACGGTGACCGCGCCGACGCTTGGAAAAACCACGGAAACCGCCCCGGCGGCGAGCGTTCCCGCAGACGCGGGCTGCACCGTAACCGAAACGCTCTGGGTCGATGAGGACTATAAAGAACTGACCGTACCTGTCGCCTTCGAAGCGGATCGGACGTATACCATGGAGATCGTTATTGATACCGAAGAGGGCTACTACTGCACGCAGACAGGCGGCAGCCACATCGGAACCACAGTTACGGTTTCCGGCGGGAGCCTGAGTTCTTCCTGGATCGTCAATATGTTGGACGCGCAGGGGAACCCGCATTCAACGGTGTATGTGATCGTTGCGGTGCAGGCGCAGCCCGCGCAGATAGCACAGATTTCGTTGAACGTTACGCCCCCCACGGCGGGCAGGGGCAGTACGAATGCGAAATCCATGATCGCGGTCACGGGGGACGGGATCGCGGATTACTACGCCTCGTGGAAAACCTTTACGGGCTACAGCACGAATGAGCCGACCGAGATCGATTTCGCGGAGGGCAGGACCTATTACGGGGTGATCACGCTGTATGCCGCCGAGGGGTATACGTTTAAAAAGGGCTTTTCACATGATCTGGACATAGACGCCTGCGATTACTATTTCGGCGGCGAGGTGAGCGTCACCGGCGGAGAACTGTATAAAAACAAAGCGAACGTGCGCAGCGTTTCCGATCCCGAGTATCTGACGATATGGATCACGGTCACGGCAGGTGAAGCCGCAGTGAAGCTCGGCGACGTGGACTTTGACGGCAATATCACCGCATCAGACGCGAGGCTCGCGCTGCGCAGAGCGGTGGATCTGGAAGATTACGCGCCCGGCTCGCGGGAGTACATCGCCTGCGACGTGGACGTGGACCATACCGTTACCGCGGGCGACGCGCGTATGATCTTACGCGCCGCGGTAGGGCTGGAAGACCCCGATTCGTGGGGCAAATAAACCGCAGATCCCTATAAATACAAACGCACCCCATGCTGAACCGGGGTGCGTTTTGCCGTATCTTTCTCTGAAAGCCGAAACGGTGATACAGTTACATAAACTCCCGACGTGATATGGTAAAAGCGTGACACACGCAAGGGTTACCGGGCTGTTGCCGGAAGCGACATCCTGACACAAACCATCACAAACGAAAGACTCGGACAGGCGGGCTGTTTTGATATCGCCCGCAAGTACAAGTTTCTGCACTCTGTATGATTGAACCGCCGTGTACCGGACGGTACGCATGGTGGTGTGAGAGGTCGGCTGCTCAACAAATGGGC
>JAFRSZ010000098.1 GCA_017439205.1 Clostridia bacterium | reverse complement strand
ATTCGATCACGTTGTAACTCCGGCTTGCAAAATAAAAAACTGCCCGCAGGGGCAGTTTTTTTGTCGTGAATGCGGTCAAATTACAGTTTAGCGCGCAGTTCAATTAACAATTAACGATTAACAATTAACAATTTCGGAAAACGCTGTGCGTTTTGATTTTATAAAAAAGCTTTCCGAAAGCTGGAAAAACCTGCTTATCCGATGAGTATAATCGGGTAAGGGCGGAGCCCTTCATTAATTGTTAATTTTTCATTTTTCATTGGCGCGCACTCCGCGCTAAATTCCAATTTACCTTACTTTTTCCCTATGCGGCTTTACCGCTTCGTCCGGGATGCCGCCGTGAGTCTTTTCGGGTTTCTGGAAGGTGAGACCGCCCTGGTACTCGGCGGGGAAGAAGCCCTCTTCTGCGAGCTCTGCGCGCTGCTTGAGCACTTCTATCACGTATTTGTGCTGGCTGATGTTGTAATCCCAGAAGAAATAGGGGATCATCATCAGAATATGTCCCACCATATCGAAGGCCAGCGGTATGGCGAGAATGTTGAACCTTACGCTGTCTAAAAACAGGATGTTCCAGTTCGCGTTAAAGCCGCCCCGCAGGATCAGCAGCGGTATGATCAGGCCCACCAGCGTGGCGATGGGGCTTACGAACCAGCCGAATATGTTGGAAAAGCCCTCCAGCCGTTCGCCCGAAAGGTACATCTGGTAGTCGTACAGGCGCACGTCCATATCACGTTCCGCCACCTTGGGGATTTCGCCCACGAAATCACGCATCCAATACGAAATCAGCATCACCGTACCGCAAAGGTATACGTTGCCGCTGAGAAACAGCAGCGACAAAATGCATATGGCGCAGTGGGCAGTTTCGATCACCTCGCGGAAGATCCGCAGCGTTTTGAATGAAAAACGCTTTACGAACCACGGTGCAAAAAAGGTGGGCAGGGTGGTGCGCGAGAGCAGCAGCGCCATGATCACGCTGTATTCCGCGCCGGAAAGCCGCATCGTGTAGAGCATGATCACGGTAACGATATCGAGCATGCCGTTGCCGAGGGTATCCAGGAGTTTCGTAAGCATGTTCAGCCAACGGTATTTGTTGTGCATCACCTGGAAAATGCCGTACCAGAAAGGTATTTGCTGCTTTTTTTCCAGCGGCGGCTGCGGTATGCGCTCTTTGATCTTTCCGGCGAACACCATCGTGAGGACCGCGCAGGGGATAAAGATGCCAGGCAGCACCCAGCGGTAAAAGGTGATCTCCTGAAACGAGCCCAGCAGCGGCACGATCGTGGCAAGCAGCGATTTCAGAAAATGACAGTTCTTAACGATGTAGGTGCGCATAAAAATGCGCTCGTCCGGGTTGGGACTGATGTTTTCAGAGCAGGATTCCAGCCGGTTCGAGAAATCGAACATGCCGAACAGACAGAACAGCAGATAGGCCACCCAAAGCCGGTCGTATACGTCCGGCAGGTTATAGGCGGGCAGCCACCCCAGCAGCACGATCATCACGCATTTCTGTATCACGTTGCCGTACAGCGCAAATTTATACCGCCCGTGCTTCGGCACCAGCTTTTTGCGCAGAAACAGGTTGTGCGCGCCGCCCCAGCCGTTGACCAGCAGCTGCACGCCGAAGAT
This sequence comes from Clostridia bacterium, assembly GCA_017439205.1. GTDB lineage: Bacteria > Bacillota > Clostridia > Oscillospirales > Acutalibacteraceae > RUG806. The sequence continues at coordinate 2,672 of JAFRSZ010000098.1, read as the reverse complement.
CTTGAAAAACGATTTTGCGTTGATGCCGCTGATGCCGTTCAGCATCGTGATCAGACGGCCGCTTTCTGAAAACAGAATGCTGACGTCAAAGATCAGCAGCAAAAGGCCCGCCGCCGCAACAGAGAGATACAGCGTGTTCAGTCGCCGTTCCGTGCGCTTCGGCAGAAGGCCGAGATTGTCGGTCACGAACCAGTCCAGAAGGTTCCATAAATAACTCAGCGGCAGGCCGATCAGCGAGATCACCGCAAACGAGAGATACGGCAGCTTGTAGTGATACATGATCAGGTAGCAGCTCGCTGCGAAGCCGATATAGCGCATGGGCTCCTGGGCGGCATAGTTGGCGCCTACGCCGAAAAATACGTTCAGGTATTCCTTGCCGCACACGTATTTGCCGTGCTCGGTATCCGGCACGTTCCAATGGGCCTTCGCGTGGTCGAACGCGGTACGGAGCTTACCCATCAGCCGTCCCTCCTTTCGGCGTTATAAACAACAGGGATGTCATGCAGAAACAGCTTGCGGTATTTCGGCAGCCAATCCTGCCCCAGTACAGGCGCGTTCTCTTCGCTGCAGGCCATGTATATCTCGCTTACGCCGCCGCAGTCCCAGAACGCGTGGTGTCCGATCTCCTTCACAGAGGCGGGGATAAAGATATAAGGCGCCTTGGCACAGTACGAGAACGCATCGGAACCGATGGTCTCAACGCCGTCCGGGATACGGATGCTCCTGAGATTGCCGCATTTGAAAAACGCCATGGTGTCGATCGCGGTCACGGTATCGGGGATCGTTATGTTTTTCAGGGTCCCGCATTCGGCAAACGCCATCTCGCCCACGCGCGTCACCCCCGGCAGAATATCGTAAGAGAACGCCTCCTGCCGCGCCGCGGCTTCGGCGGCGGTCAGGCCAAAAAGTCCTTCCTCCGGCTCGTCCTTTTTCTGCTCATCGATCCAATTCCTGCTCTTTTCGTCCAGCACTTTTGCTTTTTCGGCAAAGGCGGCGGCTGCGGCGTCGTCCGCAGGCGGGGTTTCCCCCTGTGCCAGCATCGCCCGGTAAAGGTCGTTCTTCGCCGGACAGAGCATCACTTCGGCAGGCTTGCCGTTTTCGGTGCGGTAGAGCACGCCGTTATCGGAATAATAATTGGGGTTCTCCGGGTCCACCAGCACCGCCAGCAGGGAAGTGCAGCTGTAAAACGCGGTGTTCGGGATCTCAAGCACGTCCTTATCCACAAGGATGATCCAGGTATATTCGTTGCCGCACACCGCAAAGGTGCGCACCGATACCGTTCTTTCCCCGGGCCGGGTGCTGTCGTCCTCGTTGAACACCGGGCCCACGTGGAGCACCGCGTCGGTTTTCGCTGCAATGAACTCGTCCAGCTCCCAGCCGCCGTCCGCCTCTTTATACGAAAAGCGGTCCTTTGAAAGGGAAGAGAAGCTCATCACGATGGCGGCGCCCACGAAGAGCACCATCGCCAGAACAAACGCCGTCTTTTTTACAACGGCTTTGCCCCAAAAGCCGCGGCCGGGCGTATCGCGGATCACGGTGTCCGGCGGCGTTTCAAACAGCGGATCGTACAGTAAGGCTTGATCGTCCATAGCAAAACCACCTTTTTATTTCTCTGATATCCGTGCCGAGAGGATCTTGTTGATGCTGTCGGCATAAAACGCGTCGGATCTTGTTTTTACAAGGTAGCAGTGGTTCCCTTCGCCCCGCGTAAAGGTGTTGTCGCCGGTGGCGGGATCCACGTGCGCTCTGCCGTAAACGGCGGCGTATCCCGCTTCGGCAAGATCCTGCGTGATGGCTGCCGAAACCAGCATCGGATCCCACGAGGAGCGGCCGTTCGCCGCGCCGTTGGCGTTGAACGCCTTTTTCAGCAGGTCGTCCTCCGGTACGGTGTTGCCCGTGATCACGTCCATGCCCGCTTCGTAGCCCAGAAATACCAGCGGTACGGGCGAATGCTCGCAGATATAGTGCCCGGCGGCGCTACAGGCAGGGTAAGCCGTAAGGTTATACTCCCGCCCCGGGCTGCGATCCCACCGGCCCGCCATCAGCCAGATCTTTTCAACCTTTTCTTTTACCAGCTCCATGCCGGAAAGGGGAGAGAACTCATCCGGATCGCTTTGCATGAGCTGCATGATGATCTGCGGAAAGCCCACCTCCGTGATCTGCGCCCTGCCGTCGATCCCGGCCAGCGTCTTGCGGTAGAGCCGGTAGGCGGGGATGCAGTCGATGTTTGCCTGTACGGTGTGCGGGTAAGAAGCCAGCAGCTTCTGGTATCTGCATTTGTCGCCGCTGCGCACGGCGGAAAAGTCCACGCCGATGGGCGCCTCAACGCCTTCGCTTTGCAGAAACGCGCTCACGGAAGGGGCGGAGTACTGCATCACGGAATCGATCCCGACGCAGCACAGGTTGATCTTACCGGCCCTGTGGGCGCGGCACAGCAGCCGCAGCGCGGCAACGTCGTCGCAATCGGTCCACCAGTCGGTGCCATGGAGAATGTTTACAGGTCGGTTCATGGTTTGGGCTCCTTTGTTCGTTCAAATTTCAGTTTATCGAGATGTTTATGATAAAAAAAGAAAGATAAGAATTCACGTATTAAAAACGCAGAAATGTTCGGTATGTTTGTAGGGGCGGGCATGACCGCCCGAAAGCCCATAATACCACTAAGCCTGATGTAT
>JAFRSZ010000097.1 GCA_017439205.1 Clostridia bacterium | reverse complement strand
TCATTTCGAGGAACACCGGCGAGGTATCGTCAGCCGGCCCGTAGCTGCGCAGCCGCAGCTTTTCTTTGAAAGCGGGCTTTTCGATGGAGGTGCGTATCAGCCGGAAATCCGGCGTGTCATAGTAAAGCGACGCGATCGGCGTTTCGCCGTACTGATCCACCCGCATATGCCCCTCGAGCTCCCGCTCAAAGAACGCCCGCTGCTGTGCGGTGACGATATATTTCAGCTCGTAGCGCTGCATTACCACAATGGGCCCGGACATCCGCTCCACCTCCTTTGCCGTTTTTAAAATGAAAGATGAAAAAAATGAAAGATGAAAGATGAAAAATGAAAAATGAAGATCAAGCAGCAAGTAATGAGTAATTGAACACATTCCGAATTAAAATTATCTCCGCTCTCCGCTCTCATATCTCCGCTCTAATAATAATTCCGAATTCCGAATTCCGAATTATAAAAATCTCCGCTCTCATAACTCCGCTCTGACAATTATCTAAGCTCTCAGAAAACGATCTTCACCGTAAACCGCCCGCCGGCGACGTTGGCGGTAACGCGGCCGCCCAGCGCCTTCACGGTATCCTTTACCGCGGCGAGGCCCAGCCCCGCGCCGGGTTTTCCGGCGGCGTTTTCGAGCCGTGAGAAGCGGTCCAGCGCGCGGTCCGCGTTGCCCTCCGAGAGCGTAGTGTCGTTGGAAGCGGTAATCACCGTGTGCTCTCCCTCCTGCTTCAGGGTAAAGGCGGCGTCCGCTTCGGCAAATTTCAGAGCGTTCTGCACCAGCTCGGCGGCGATCTTGCGCAGCGCCTCGTCTTCGGCGTTGAGCGTCAGATCAGGCCGGATATCCGTATGCAGCAGCAGGCCTTTTTCGGCGAAGTCCTCTTCGGCGGCGTCCAGCGCCACGCTGAAGATATCAGAGAGGTTTACCTGCGAAACGTCCTTCGAGGGTTCGTCGAAGATCGCGAGCGAACCGAGGTTCTTTACCAGCGCCGTCATCTTTTTCACCTGCCGGTTGATGGAGCCGGTATATTCGGACGCGCCGTTTTCGCGCTCCATGCACTCGGTATTGGCGTTGATCACGGTCAGCGGCACCTTGAATTCCTTTTCCACGTCGGCGATAAAGCGTTTCTGCTTCCGGTCGGCCTCCTCCAGCGGGCGGAAGAGCCTGTCGCTGATAAACAGCAGCGCCAGCAGGCTCACGATCAGCCCCAAAATCTCGCACGAAACCGAGATCTTCAGGATCCGCATGCTCGGCAGCAGCTCTCTGCCCTGATCCAGCACCGTAACAACGGTTTTGTTCTTGTGAACGGCGACCCGGTAGCGGTAGGTGCCGCGGGTCCAGCCGGTCTCCTGCTTGCCGGTGAGCGTGCGCGCCCAGCCGAGCGCGTCCTTTTCGCTCACGGCGGAGATCGCGAATGCCGTGATCTCCTCTTCGCCGTTTTCGTGGAACACCGCGGTAAAATACCGCATCGTGGCCGAAAGCTCCGGAGAATCCGGGCCCAGCCCGCCGAAACGGTCGCCGCCGTTCGCGTCCATCGTATCGTTGGGGCGCTTGCCGAAACCGCTTTTTCCCTCCGAGATCATGCGGGTGATCTCATCCGCGTCCTGCGCGGCCATCGTATAGCTGACGCCGTTGATGATACCCACCATCAGTGTGAGCATCACAAAAACGGCGGCCATCGCATATACGATAAACATCTTTTTTGCTTTTTTCATAGCGCGTCACCAAATCGGAATCCTTCCCTGTACTGATAAACGATCCTGCATTTTTTCCCCGCGGCGGCGAATTTGCGGTTCAGAGCGTTCACGTAAACGTTGATCCCCCGCTGCGGCGGAGCTTCTCCCGCGCCGAGGGCGCTTAAAATATCCAGCTCCTGATTCGTAAGACGGATCTGCGTGCCGTCGATCCGAAAGCCCGCCGTATCCACGCACACGTCGCCGTATACGGGCTTTTCGGCGCTCTGAGCCTTTTGCCGCACCGCTTCCAGCAGAGATACAAGCTCCGCGGGCAAAAACGGGAACGGCAGATACGCGTTCGGGGTCTCCTTTTCGAGGAGCAGCGCGGTGCCGGGCTTACGGTGCGTGAGAACGATCACCGGGATCTGCCGCTCATGGAAATACGCTGCCAGCCTGCCGGTATCGATGCTCGGCAGAAGGCTGTCCGCCACGGCGGCGTCAAACCGTTCCACGGCGGCGGTTTTCAGCGCCTGCGTGCCCTCGAAGCACACCGAAACCGTATGCCCGTGCAGCGTGAGCAGCTGCCGGTAGACCTTCAGCAGGTCCCTGTCCGGCGCCGCCAGCAGTATTCTCATACGCCTCGCCCCTTTCCTGATTCTGACATTATTTTACGGCAGGTACTATAAATGGACCTAAAACGGGAAAATTTCAGTTTGCCGCACTGTTCAATTAACAATTTACAAAGAACAATTAACAATTTCGGAAAACGCTGCGCGTTTTGATTATACAAAAAAACTTTATAAAAGAAGGAAAAACCTGCTTATCCGATGAGTATAATCGGGTAAGGGCGGAGCCCTTCATCAATTGTTAATTGTTCATTTTTAATTATTCATCTCATTGGAATTTGTCGCATCGAGCGACAAATTCCAATTTACCGTTTTCTCTGCGCGAGCACCGCCGCGACGAGCACCGCGGGGATCGCCGCGCCCACCAACAGGCCCGTGCGCATGCCGCCGGGGGAAGCCTCCGCGATGCGTCCGATCAGCGTGGGCCCGGCGGCGCAGCCGAGATCGCCCGCGAGCGCCAGCAGCGCGAACAGGG
>JAFRSZ010000096.1 GCA_017439205.1 Clostridia bacterium | reverse complement strand
TTGATTATATAGAAAATCTTCACAAATAAAGGAAAAACCTTATTCCCCTATGAATAAAATCGAGTAAGGACAAAGCCCTTCCACAATTCCGAATTCCGAATTCCGAATTGAGCGTTAAATTCCAATTTGACGCTGAACGTTCACCTCCTGAACAACCAAAACAGCCTGCCCCGCCGGACAATCGTGCCGGACGGGGCAGACCTTTTTTATTCGGATGCCTTTACAGGAAAAGGAGATATTAGAAGGAGAATCAGGAAGAAAAGAGGAGGAAAAAACCTATATATATGCATCCGAACGGGTGGTATCTGTTTTTGAATGATCGATCGGTCATTCTTTTTTTATGCTTTGAATCAGATCGTTATTCCGCGGCGGGGGCTTCTTTTCCCTCGGAGAGGGCGCCCTTGACCGGTTCGGCAATGGCGGCCACGATGTTTTTGAGCTCGTCGTTGAAGCTCCGGCCGTTCAGGGCGCTGTTCTCGGCGTTCAGGGTCTTCATAAGGCCTGGGATGCCCGCCAGCGTATCCAGCAGCACGTTGCCCGTGCCGCCCGCGCCGCTGCCGCCGATGTTCACGAATTCGGCGTTCTGTCCGATGTTGGCCATGATCTCGGCGGTCTTGGTGGCGATGGTGATCTTGGCTTCGTTTTCGATCTTGATCTTCTCGATCTCGAAGTTCACTTTTTCGTTGGAAGCGCGCGCTTCCGCCAGTGCGCGTTCGCCCTCGGCCTGCGCCATCAGTTTTTCTTTTTCGACCTCGGCCTCCGCCAGACCGCGCTGCCGGATGACCTCCGCCTCGGCGATACCCTTCTGCCGGGTCACGTCCGCCACGGCGGCGCCCTCGCGGCGGGTCTTTTCGGCGACCGCGTCGGCGGTGATCTTGGTGGCGCTGGCCTCCTTTTCGGCGACCTCAACGCTGGCGTCCGCGCTGATCTTGCGGATATTGGCCTGCGCTTCGGCGTCGATGCGCTTTTTCTGCTTGTCGGCTTCCGCGCGGGTGGCGATCACTTCTTTTTCTTTCAGGGCGGCAAGGTTCGCCTGCTCCTGCTCAACCACCTTCACGCGGCCCTGCTGCGCGGCCACCTCCTGCTGGCGGATGGTGCGCTGCAGCTCGCCCGCAACGGCGGCGTCGGCGTTGGCCTTGTCGGTCTCGGCCTTGAACCCGGCGATGCGCAGATTGTTGTCGCGCTGCTTTTCGGCCACGGCAAGACGGGAATCAAGCTCGTTCTGCGAGGCGATCTTTTCGGATTCCGCCTTCTGGGTGCGCACGGCCTGATCCACCACGGCGCGTTTGTTTTCGGCTTCGCGGCGTTTGTCTTCCATGTCGAGCGCGGCGATGTTGTCGTAATAGCGGTTGTTGTCGGTGATGTCCTGAATGTTCAGGCTCACGAGCTCCATGCCCATGTTCATCATCTCGTCCGCAACGATCTTTTTCACGTTGTCGGCAAAGATCACCTTGTCGCGCAGAACCTCTTCGGGGGTCATCGCGGCAACGATGTCGCGCACCGCGCCGGTCAGGGTGAGCTTCACGTCGTTCTTGATGCCGTCCTGGCCGCGCTCCTTGAACGAGACGATGGCTTTTCTCAGATTGGAAAGGTTTTCGGTGTCGGGGCGGATCTGTGCGGTCCAGTCGATCACGATGGGCACGCTGGTCTTGGTTTTCACTTCGTCCTTGTCCGCCGTTACGGTGAGCATGCACAGATCGAAATACTGCGCCTTGCGGAAGATCGGCATCACGAACGATCCGCCGGAAACGATGATCCGGGGCTCCTTGCCGCCGGTCACGATCAGCGCTTTATCGATTTCCGCTACGCGGTAGATAGAACAAAGGAAGGCGATCACAAGGCCGATCGCAATGAGGCCTCCGGCAATCGGAAGAATATACTGCAGCATATCAATTACCTCCTGTCTGCATAATGGTCGTCTGACCCTGTTACAGCTGCATTATACCCCCTCCCAAACGGAAAGTCCAGTTACAGCTTCGTTAAGAGGAACGGTACCGTGTAACGTGGCAGAGGTTACCGGAAAACTTCAAATTACAGTTTATCGGGCTGTTGCCCGATAAACTGTAATTCAGCCGTTCGCTGTTCGCCGTTCGCCGTTCGCCGTTCGCTCTGAAACAGAAAAAAGTGTTGTATTATTTGAAGGTTGATTGGATCCGAAGATTTCTTTTTATAATACCGATTGCATAACAAAACTTTCATTCTTCATAGAAACCCTATTTTGCGTTGCGAACGGC
>JAFRSZ010000095.1 GCA_017439205.1 Clostridia bacterium | reverse complement strand
TCATTGAGAACTGAGAACAGAACCGCGCGAGACCGTGCTGGTATTGTTCTGAATCCATAGCGAACCATACCGGATCGAAGGTAATTTCAGCTTCGCCCGTTCCTTCATCTGTTGTAAATGTAACCGTTTCTGAAACAGCAGGATCCGTTCCGCTGCCGCCGGCGGTTTCTGAAAAAAGATTTTGAGATTGGGAGATATCAGATTTCAGATTCGATAATCTGCAAGCCGCACGCACGCCTCCGTAGGTGTAACCGACGTCGTCGCCGCCGTACGCGATGCCGTCGAAATCGACTCCGCACGCATGATTGGAGAGGTTGGGAGAGCGAAGCCACCACCAGGAACAACCGGCATAGGAGCCTGATCCGTAAACCCAAAGCCCCTGCGCCTTTGCGTAATACGTCCCCTTTGCCAGCCGGGCGGTATTACCGGTACTTCCGGAGGCAAAGCCGTAAGCGCTGTTGGTCGCCTCGGCTTTAGAGAGCAGAAAGATTTTATCCTTTGTGGAAGCGGAATTATACTTGGCGCCGCTCCCGTATGCGTCATTATTCAGCGCAACGTCGCTGCGAATGTTCGCCTTTTGCGCGTCGGTAAACGCCGTTTCATAAAAATCGTAATTCAGCCAGCTTCGAATAGAGGATGCCGCGTAATCGGAGGCGTAGGTATTACAGGAGGTATTTTGCCAATCTTCTGAATTCGCATAATAGACCGTATTCTGATACGCCTGCGAATCGAGGAGCATTTCCGAGAGGATCAGACCGTCCACCGGGTCCAGAATGCGCCACGAGATGGGCTCGTACAAAAAGTAGTAAACATTGTTCGGCGTATACCCGTTGTTATCCTGATAGGAATATGAAGCGCTCCGCGTATAACCGGTAAAATACGGTCGGTATTCGCTAAAGGTCACCGCGCGGTATTTCGCGCTGCCCACAAAGAAATCGGCGAAGCGCATATAATCCGAGGGCGCCATCTGCCCGTCGTTCCAATCACCGGTACCGCTGTAATAGTTATAGCTTTTCCACGTTTTCGGCGCGGCGTTGAGCTGCGCGATCAACGTTTCGTCCGTCACGCGGGATTGCGGATAAGTGCCGAACTGGATATGGTCGCCCATGGAATAGGCCTGCGCCCTCGGAGCAAGCTCCAACCCGGGAAAGACGGTAAGCGGCGCGGCGGTAAGCGTCAGGCAAACCGCCAGCAGGGCCGAAATAACTCTGATCACGTGTTTTCTCATAAGGTTACCTCCGTATATCAATTCAGGCATTCTGCGAGCTGCGCGTTTACCTGCTCACAGAGAAAGCGAATTATTCAAAAAATATCATATCATGAGAACATAATAAATCAACCGTCCGTGTAATAAATGCGCTTTTTTTATGCTTATTTGGCAAATTGACTAAAAAAAACCGTGTAACACATCTCTCCCGTTCCCGTAAAATGTAATGAAGTTTTCGGATTTCAAATTCATTTTACCGGAGGTCTTTTTATGCCTGATATTCCCACCGCCGCGGCCGGGCTCAATACCGGCAATAATACCAGCCCCAACCGCATCACCGAAGCCGTTTGCATCGACACCGCGCGGGTTTACGATTCCTGCGCCGACAAGGATTGCCTTGCCGATCTGCGCGTCTACTTCACAACCCCCGCGCAGGCCGTGATCGACGGCGCCGCGACCGTACGCTGCAGAAGCTGCGAAATACTCAACGTTTTTTCGGAGATCCAGAAGGTGCCCTTCAGCGCTGGGTATTACAGCGTGGACGCAACCTTCTTCTTCATGGTGGCGCTGGACGCCTATACCTCCCCCACCGCGCCCCCGCAGACCGTATACGGGCTCAGCGTTTATTCCAAAAAGGCCATTCTGTACGGCGCGGAAGGCAGCGTAAAGGTGTTCTCATCGGAATACTCCCCCGCCATCGATACGCAGAACTCCGTTTCGGCGACGAACCCGCGCGCGAAGATCCAGGTGGCAACGCCGATCTGCCTCGACGCGAAGCTCTGCTGCGCCTGCGAGTGCTGCAACAGCATCACGGATACGGTCAACGGCATACCGGCGTCC
>JAFRSZ010000094.1 GCA_017439205.1 Clostridia bacterium | reverse complement strand
GGCACGGTTTTTGCGGAAGGAGAGAATATCTGAAAGCAAAAAAATATGGTTCTCTGTTCCTGATTCTGATATTGGCGGTGAGTATGATGCATTCTGCTGGTTTTGCGAAAACGGAAAACACGCTGTACGTTGCGCCCGGCGGCAGCGATAACGCCGCGGGTACATTGGACGCCCCTCTGGCGACGCTTACAGGCGCGAAGGAGAAGGCGAAGGGCCTTACAGGTCCTTTGACCGTGTATTTCCGCGCGGGCAGCTATTCCTTCGACGGCACGGTGGCGTTTACCGCCGAAGACAAGGCGGACGTGACCTATGCCGCTTACCCCGGCGAAGCGGTGACCTTCACCGCCGGTACGCCCTATACGGGCTTTGCCGAGGGTACCGTGAACGGTGTGCGCGCGTTTAAGAAGGACGTGGGGGACGCGGATTTTAACGTTTTGTTCAGCGCCGAACGTGCGCTTACCCGGCCGCGCTGGCCCGAAGAGGGCTATCTCACGGTAAAGAGCGCGAGCGATAAGGACATCGTGAACCCGGAGCAGGACGAGGGCGTCCACCACGGCTATACGGCGATGACGGCGAACGCGAAGGACCTGCCGGTGCTCAAGTACCCCGCCGACGTGATCGTGCGTATATTGCACTACTGGAAGGACGAGATGGTTACGGTGACCTCTTATAACCGTTCCACCGGGCGCATCACCTTCAGCCGCCCCACCAGCATGCAGATCCGCGCGGAGGACCGCTATTTCTTTGAAAACGTGTTTGAGGCGCTGAACGATCCCGGCGAATGGTACCTCGACAAAAGCGAGGGCGTACTGTGGTATATCCCGTTTGAAGGGGAAACCGCCGAAAACCTGACGCTCTGGGGCTCGGACGTGGAAACGGTGATCAGCGTGGAGGGCGTGAACGGCATCGCCTTTGAAAATATCGTGTTCCGGGGCAACGGCTTTCAGATCCCGCGCGGCAACAGCGAGCGCGATCTCTCTTCCCAGGCGGCCTACGACGCCACGCCCTGCCTTTCGTTTGAATCCGCCGAGGGCTGCCGCGTGCTGAACTGCGAATTCCGCGATATCGCCGCGTGCGCCGTGTATTTCGGCAAGGCGGTGAAAAACGCCCGGGTGGAAAACTGCTGCTTTGAGAACGTGGGCGCGCAGGCGGTGTTCATCCGCGGCGAGAACGTGCCGGTGGAAGACGGGAACGTGACGAAGGATATCACGGTCACCAACAACCTTATCTGCGGCTACGGCAGGGAATTCTATAACGCCGTGGGCGTGCTCGTGATCCACGCCAATTCTGTGGAGGTTTCGCACAACGAGATCTCCGACGGCTACTATACCGCGATCTCGTGCGGCTGGAGATGGGGATACGATTACAACGTGACCTGCAACTGCCGCATCACCGATAACCTGATCTACAACATCGGGCAGGGGTGGCTCTCGGATATGGGCGGCATTTACATGCTGGGCGTGCAGCCGAGCACGGTGCTCTCGGGCAACGTGATCCACAACGTGGCGGCGGACCCGGGGCAGGGCGGCTACGGCGGCTGGGGCGTGTACCTTGACGAGGGCTCCTCCGAGATGGTTGTGGAAAAGAACCTCGTTTACGCCTGCGGCAGCGACAGCTACCATCTGCACTACGGCGCGGACAACGTGATACGCAACAACATTTTCGCCCTCAGCGCCGAATCGCAGATCCGCGTGGTATCGCGCTATGAAGAGCACAAGACCGCCGATTTTACGAACAACATCATTTTAACGGACGGCAAGACCCCCGCGTTCAGCCATATGACCGACGCTGTCGCGTTTACCGCCGAGAACAACTGGCTCTGGGACGTGACCAACGGCAATAAGATCTACGTGACGAAAGACAGTGATTACAAAAAAGCCATGTCGCTGGCCACGGCGCAGCGCAAGGGGCTGATCGGTGAAAACACGGTGGCCGACCCGCAGTTCGTCGACCCGCTGCACTTCGATTTTGAACTGGCGGAAACTTCGCCTGCCGTGCTCGGCGGCTTTGAACCGTGGGATTATTCGTTTGCCGGTACGCTGAAGGGGACCGTGCTCGGTGTGGGCCGCGAGGGCGGTACTACGCCCTATAACGCGCATTCCGCGGCGCAGACGATGCGGGGCAGCCGGGTGCTGTTCCCGCTGATAAAAGAGGCGGTGAACCGGATCGTTGCGTTCTTCCGCCGCGTGATCTCCCTGTTCTGCAGGAATAAATAAAAGAGGTATTCGTATGACGAAGCCGCCCCCGGTGTGAGGGCGGCTTCCTGTTGTGCGCCCGGCATGGGCAACGACTTGGCGGTGAAAGTCCGCTACAGACTCGGCAGTAGGAACTGTTAGCCAAAGGCAAGGGTGTCCGTCGTGAGGCGGAATCTGAAGGAAGCCGGATTCGGAAGGAAAAAAACTTCTGAGGGCAAAACCTCGGTCTGACGAACAGGAACCGCATAGAAGGCGGCGCAAGGCGGACGAGTTTCCAACACAAAACGAAGTCCGATACTGCCCGGACCTTGCGACGTAAATGCGGCAGATATATGAGGT
>JAFRSZ010000093.1 GCA_017439205.1 Clostridia bacterium | reverse complement strand
TAGTACACCATTGCGTGGCCGAGTCTTTCGGGCACCATGTTGTCTACCATATAGCCGGAGATGTTCGGGCTCTTGCCGGGCTCGAAGGTGGCGATGTAATCACAGTATCTCTCGTGGATGATCTTGGAGAACAACTCGGTTTCCTCCGCCGTGGCGTCGGCGTAATCCTTGAAGTAATCGAGCGGAGTGGTAACGATCAGCTTATCGAAGGTCTCGGTGGTCAGGGCGCCGTCTTTGCTTCTGACAGTGACCAGCACCTTGCCCTCGGGACGCTCTACCTTTACGACCTCGGTTTCAAGTACGGCCGGATGCTGCAGTTTGGTGTTGACGTGCTCGTAGATGGCCTGCGTGCCGTCCTGCCAGGTCCAGAGCTTCATGTTGACGAACTCCAGCGCCGTGGTCACGTCGAGATATTTCATCACGAGCGCGGCGGGGATCTCATCGAAGAAGCCGTAGCCGAAGGAGGTGAAGGGCGCGATCCAGATGCGCTGGACCTCTTCCACGCCGTTGAGCTTGCAGAACTCGGAGAACGGCAGGGCAAGGTCTTTCAGATTGGGGTTGGTTCCCTTTATGTAGTTGGGGAAGGAATTCTCTTTGGTAGCGCCGCAGTGGCCGTCAACGCCCTTGGAGATGCCGTAGTATTCGCCCTTGGCCACGCCGAGATGACCGTAGCAGTCGTAGCCGACATACTTGGTCTGCATGAGCTCGTTGAGCTTTTTCATCTGCTTTTTGAGCTTCAGGAGACCGAGCGTCTTTTTGATGGAGAAGTTCACCTTGGGCTCGAACGGATGATCCACAACGCCGTCCAGGGTACGGAATTCACGGCGCATGTTCGGTTCGCCGGGCTTGAAATCGGGTCCTTTGTGATAATAGCCGCCGAATTCTTCCATTTCGCTGACGGCATGGTAGGTGATGGCGCCCATGATCGCGCCGGTTTCAAAGCTTTTTTCTTCTTCGACGCCGTTGTGGCTCACCTTGATCTTCGGAGACCAGCATTTGCCGCCGACCTTGCCCAGCTTTTCATAGATCACGTAGTCCGTGTAGCCCTTTTTCTCAAGGTACATGGCGCAGGAAAGCCCGGCGGGGCCGCCGCCGATGATACAGATACGTTCGTTTGTGTTTGCCATAAAGTTACCTCCTGTTTCGTTTCCGAAAAATTCTATTACATGCTTCGGAGCTTCTTATCGATTTGCTCCAGCAGATAATCCGCAAGCTCTTCGATCCCCTCGCCCTTTTTTGCGGAGAGGAAAAATACCGGCGCTGCGGCGTTGCGGCGGCGCACGTTTTCCGCAGCGGCGGCGCGGCTGAAATCGAAGATCGGCGCAACGTCCGTTTTCGTAACGGCAACGGCCGAAGCAACCTCGAACATCAAGGGATATTTCAGCGGCTTGTCGTCCCCCTCGGGTACGCTGAGCAGCACCAGATTCAGGTCTGCGCCGGTATCAAACTCCGCGGGGCATACAAGATTGCCGATATTCTCGAGGAAAATAAGATCCAGCCCGTCCGTACCCAGCGCCTGAAGCGCTTCCATGCTCATCTGGCAGGTGATGTGGCACGCGCCGCCGGTGTGCATCTGTATCGTTTTCACGCCGGTTGCGCGTTCAACGTCAAGAGCGTCTTTATCGGAATCGATATCCGCTTCGATCACGCCGATACGGTACCGATCCCCGAGCAGAGGGATCAGCTTTTCAAGCAGCGTGGTTTTCCCCGCGCCGGGGGAAGACATCACGTTGACGTAATACACGTTCTTATTACGCGTGAGGGCGCGTACGTCCTTTGCGCGTTCGTTGTTGCGGGAAACTATGTCCTCTTTGATCAAAACCGTTTTCATATAATTGATTATAACATATTAGCCAAAATAATGCAATCCCCGATTCAGACTTTCGAAAAAACAAACAAAACGTTTACCGGCCGAACGCGTCCTGACCGAAGGCGTTTTCGATCAGGTTGATATCGGCGGTATACATATCGTGCAGAATGACCTCGGCGATATCGAACCGCACGGCGCGGAAATCCACGAGCTTCATTTTCAGGAAAGCGGCGGCGTTGTTCACCAGACGCTCCTGTTTGGCCCGGTCCACCGCGTCGGCAGGCGGGTTCAGACCGCCCGGGGCGCGCGTTTTCACCTCTACAAAGCAGAGGGTATCCTCCGGCGTGAGAGCGATGATATCGGTCTCGCCCAAGCCGGTACGGAACCCTGAGCAAAGGATGCGCCAGCCGCGCTCACGCAAAAAACGCGCGGCGAGCTGCTCGCCGCGGTATCCGGTGCGCAGATGCTCAGGCAACGGCATCGGCCGCACTCCCCTTTCTCTTTTTATAAACCGAGGGCTTTCGCCGCGGCAACGATCCTGCTGGTACCGAGGCGCGACGCGCCGAGCTCCAGAAACGCGGCGGCGTCTTCGATCGTTTTGATGCCTCCGGCGGCCTTGATCTTCGTATCGCCGGAAACGTGCGCGGCAAACAGAGCGATATCCTCTTTTGTTGCGCCCCCAGCGGAAAACCCCGTGGAGGTCTTGATATAGTCCGCACGGCTGGCAGAAACCGTTTCGCACATACGGATCTTTTCTTCTTCGGTAAGCAGGCAGGTTTCAACGATCACCTTCAGGAGCTTACCGGCGCAGGCGTCCTTTACGGCGTTGATCTCTTCAAGGACGGCGCCGAAACGGCCTTCTTTCACCATGCCGATATTGATCACCATATCTATCTCATCCGCGCCGTTCTTCACAGCGTCCGCCGCCTCGAAACACTTGGCGGCGGTGGTGGCGTACCCGTTCGGGAAGCCGATCACCGTGCATACGGCAAGCGCGCTGCCATAGGTCTCTTTCGCCTGTTTCACGTAACAGGGCGGGATGCACACCGAAGCCGTGCCGTAACGAAGCCCGTCTGCGCACACGGCGCTGATATCCTCCCACCGGGCGGCGGGAGAAAGCAGCGTATGGTCGCACTTTGAAAGGATATCTTTGATTTCCATAAGACCTCCGTTATTTCGCGTTCAGCACGCCGTAAGCGGTATCCGGCACGTCGCTCATCACACAGTCCGCGTTGATATCCTTCAGATACTGCATATCTTCGGGGGCGTTGATGGTCCAGTACTGCACGGCGATGTTGTTCTTATGGGCGTAATTGGTGATGCGGGATGTGCCGAGCTTGATCACGAACTGGTTCGCGGGGATCTGCAGCGCCTTATATTTGTAATAACCGGGCGCGCATTTGAGATCCAAAAGGGCGGAAACGTAGAACTCCAGCACCTCTGCAATGCTCGCGGAACGGTACATATCGGGGAACTGTTCATCTATATAGCGGGTCACTTCGGCGTTGAAGGTGCCTACAACGGCCTTATCCAGCAGTTTTTTGCTCTTCAGGATACCGTAAAGCGCGTCTGCCGCGTCGTAACCGAGCTCTTTTCTGTTTTTGATTTCAATGATATATCGGTAATCGCCGCTTTTTTCGAGAAGCTCAAGCACTTCCTCGAGCGTTGCGGCGTGCAGAGACGCGGGTACGGCGCTCCCCCTCAGGCCGCGGTAGGGCGCGTTGCCGTTATCATCTATGAACCCGTCGCCGAAGTTGAGCGTTTTCAGCTCCGCCAGCGTATAATCCTCGGGGCGCGCGCCCGTCACGCCGAACACCTCTTCGGAATCGGTGGTGCGGTCGAGCGTGTCGTCGTGCAGCAGGATCAGCTTGCCGTCTTTGGTGATGTGCAGATCGAATTCAAAGATATCGGTTTTGAAATCTTTGGACGTCACGCAGCCCTCGAACGCCATCAGCGTGTTCTCGGGGAAGATGCCGCCGCCGGAACGGTGCGCCGATACCATGGTCTGCCCGTAGGGCGTGATATACGGGTTGGAGGTATCATAAGTAACGATCTCGTCGTTCCAGCTGTGGGTAACAACAATGAACAAACTGAGCAGCACCGCGAGGATCAGCACCGGCACGATGATGCGCGCGCGGTGGCGCTTTCTTTTGCGGTAAGGGTACGTATAGGCGTTCTTTTCGGATCTTTTCTTCTCATGCGTCTTATGTTCCGATTTTTCGGGCGCTGCAGGTTCTTCTTCGGCAGGCGCGGTTTGAGGCTGCGCCGCTGCGGGAGCTTCCTGCGCAGGGGCGGGTTCGTCCGCTTTCTCTGCGGTTTCTTCGGGCTGCGCTTCGGCAGCAGGCGCTTCGGCAGACGCCGCCGGCGGCGCTTTCTTTTTGGCAAAGGGATCGAGAATAAAATCCATAACGGGACCTCCCAGATCATTTGAAGTCTTTTTATTATAATACAGGATTCTGCGCCCGATGTCAAGCAAAGCGTTATTGACAAATCCAAATAAAATGCTATACTGAAACTAACAAAATCAAGGGAGACGAAACTATGGATTTCAAGCAGTTTTTATCTGACACGCGCATTGCCGTGCCCACCCCCGAGAACGTGGTGAACGGCGCCGGAAAATGCTATTTCGGCACGTTTGAGAGCGAATTTGAAAAGATGGATTTCTTAAAGGCGGACCACCCCTCTTCCCTGCCGAGCTGCTTCAACAAGGCCAAGCTCACCCTGTGGGAAGCATGCGAGATCAATTTTGACAAGGTTGTGGTGCTCACCGCCGTGTGCGATATGGCGCTGTTCGGCACCGCGCTCACCGTTCTCTACGATAAACGCACCAAAAAGTGCACCAGCTGGCAGGAGATGCTGATCCCCTCTTCCAAGGCCGTGATCGCAAAGAACCTGTTAAACGGCAACGAAAGTTTTTCAAAGGCGAAGAACGTGAAGGTGCGCTTCGTGAACAACTTTGAGAAGGGAAAGGCCGTTGTGAGCGGCACCGCGAACGGCAAAAATCAGGGGCTGCTGAGCTACCGTGTGGATCTTACCCGCGTTTCGAAACCCAGCATCGTATCGATCCCGTTCGGAGAGAACCGCCCGCTGTACAGCCAGAAGGACCTGTTCAGCGTGGAGGGCTACATCGATTACAACGGCGAGCGCTTCCATGCCACCGAAGCCAGCGCGGCCATCATCGACGATCACCGCGGCTACTACCCGCGCCGCGCCCATTACGACTGGGTGACCACCATGGGCAAGCTGAACATCGGCGGCACAGATAAGTATTTCGGCTTCAACCTCACCCGCAACCAGAGCATCGACCAGGATCAGTACAACGAGAACCTCATCTGGTTCGAGGGCGACTCTACCCTGCTCACGCCCGTTGTGTTCCGCCACGAGAACGACAAGCTCTGGCATATTCAGGACGAATACGGCATGGTGGACCTCACCTTTGACATCGGCGACGAATTCTGGATGCGCGTTCCGGCCAAAATAATCGATATCGATTACCACATCACATTCGGCGTTCTCGCGGGATACGTGTGCGATCCCGACGGCAACAAATACGTGCTGGACGGCATGACCGGCATCGGCGAGGATAAATCGCTTATTTTCTGACAAAAAAGGGAGGACGCGCGTGAATCTCTCCGCATACAACGATAAAACCGTGCGCATCACCGACCTGAACGGCGACGTCTTCGACGGAGCCTGCCTCTGGAATCCGAACGAATATATGTTTGTGGAATTCGGTCAGGACGAGGAAGCGCTGCAGATCGACGATTGGATTTTTTATAAAAGCGATATCGCGGACGTACGCCTGCTGCCCGAAGGAGCCGAAACGCTGTGGTACAACAGGCCCATGCATAAAATGAGCCTCGCGTCCGGTCCTTTCAGAATGGTAGAAGACGGGGAAAAGACCATCGAACTGCGGCTGAACGACGAGAAGCGTCAAAAACTGCGCGTGGGCGATATCATCCGTTTTGAGAACGCGGGCGACCCCGAAGACGCCATTCACGTCAGGGTGGTCGCGCTGTACCCGTTTGCGTCGTTCGCGGAACTGTATAGGGCTCTGCCGCTCGAAAAATGCGGTTACACGCCGGAGCAATCGGCGCATGCGTCTCCGGAGGATATGAATATATATTATACCGAGGAAGAACAGCGCCGCCGGGGCGTACTCGGCATTGAGATCACCAACGATTTTAACAAATAGGCAATTCATATGGGATTCAACGAAATAATATCCGTAATACTGCTTGGCGTCGGTCTTTCGATGGATGCCTTTGCCGTTTCCGTTTGCAAGGGCCTTGCCGTTGGCAGGGTGCGGATGAAACACATGCTCTCGGCGGGAATCTGGTTCGGCGCGTTCCAGGCGCTGATGCCGCTGCTGGGCTTTTTTCTGGGAACGTCGTTCCACCGCTATATCGAAGCGTTCGACCACTGGATCGCATTTATACTGCTGGCGCTGATCGGCGCGAACATGCTCAAAGAAGCCTTCTCGAAAGAGGATGAACCGAAACCCGCGGACGCAAGCTTCGGCGTGAAAACGATGCTGCTGATGGCGGTCGCCACCAGTATCGACGCGCTCGCCGTGGGCGTGGCGCTTGCGATGGAGGGAGACTCAAACATATGGATCTCGATCGCAGTGATCGGCGTGATAACCTTCGCGCTCTCCGCGCTCGGCGTAAAGCTCGGCAGCGTGTTCGGCGAGAGATATGAAAAAAAAGCCCGGATCGCGGGCGGCGTGATCCTGATCCTGATCGGGCTGAAGGTGCTGCTGGAGCACATCGGCGTTTTATAATACGAAGGAACAAAGCAAAAAGCCCTCACGGAAGGGCTCTTTTGTTTGGGAAGGAAATGTGTTCAAATTACAGTTTGTCGAGATGTTTAATAAAGGAATGACAGAAAAGAAGCAAACATTTCTGAAAGCGGAATAGCTTTCAATTTGATTGTAGGGGCGGGCATGACCGCCCGCAAGCCCTTAATACAACTAAGCCTGATGTATGCGATAAAACACACTATGCGCTTACATAAGGTAAACTGTAATGGATGGTTCCTTTCGGGCGGTCATGCCCGCCCCTACAACTAAATCGAAAGCTTTTCCGCTTACAAGAACATTTGCTTTTTATCTGCCATTTCTTATTTAACCGCGCGATAAACTGCAATTTGAACGCTTCTCCGTCATAATTTTGTCTGTCTTTTGTGCGTTTGACAGAAATATGTGACATTCCTTTGTTTACTTGCGCAAAAGATTATGTTACAATGAACTTGTAAAAACATATACTTTGGGAGGATACGGGTATGCGTAAGATAAAAGTGGTATTGCTGGGCGATTCCATCCGTCTGATGGGCTACGGCGGCGCCGTGCCGGAACTGCTCGGCGACGGGTATGAGGTGTGGCAGCCGGAGGATAACGGCAGGTTCGTTTCGTACGTGCTGCGGCAGATTTTCGACTATGCGGATAAGATCAACGAAGCCGACGTCGTGCATTTCAACACCGGCGAGTGGGACGTGTGCGAGCTGTTCGGGGACGGGCCCTTCACGCCCGAAAAATTTTACGTTTCGCAGGTAACGCGCATCGCGCGCATATTGCTTCAGCGCGGCAAAAAGGTGATCTTCGCCACCACCACGCCGGTGCGGGAAGAGAATACTTACAATCATACGTCGGTGATCGGGCGGTTCAACAGTCTGATCGTTCCGCCTCTCAAAGAGATGGGCGTGCAGATCAACGATCTTTATTCCGTTGTAGCGGCGGACGTTTACGGCAACGTGAGCGACGATACGATCCACCTTTCGGAGCAGGGGATCCGCCTGTGTGCCGAAAGCACCGCGGCGGCGATCCGCAAGGCGGCGGAAACGGTCTGACGTGCGTATTTCGGTTTGCGGTCTCTTTGATGAATGATCACTCGCGGGTGAAAGAAGAATAAAACGAAAACGCCTCCGGACCGCTGCGGTTCCGGAGATGTCGGTGTTTTTGATACGGTCAGAGCGGTTACGGGACCCGTTTCCCGAGGTAATCCAGAATGTTCTTTACCGTTCTGAACGATCGGATCTCGCTGTTCGGTATCTCGATATCGAAGTGATCTTCCACATAGCAGATCAGCTGGATCATGGCGAAGGATGTGATCGAAAGGCCCGAAAGCTTTGTTTTCGGGGTCAGTACGATGCTGTTTTCGCCGATCACCTCGTTTACCGCTTTCTGCAGAAAAGCAAGCAGTTCGTCCTGTTTCATCATTCGTCATCCTCTCTTCTTTCAAGGGCGTGGTAGTCCACCTTGTTCAGCCTCGTTTTCGGGAATTCATCCAAAAACACGACCGCCTTCAGCTGCGCGTATTCCGGCAGTTCTTTGCGTACGGCGGCTTTGATCTGTTCTTTCAGCGCCGTTCGGTCGGCGTTTTCATCCGGGATCACGTAGCATACGGTTTTACGCCCCACCACAGGCGCAGACTTGCCGACCACGCAGCACTGTTTCACGCCGTTTACGGTGTATACGACGTCCTCGATGCGTGAGGGATAGATATTGAACCCGGCAACGATAAACATCCGGTCCAGACGCTGGTGGAAGGTGAGATATCCCTCTTCGTCGATCGAGAACGCGTCGCCGGTGTGCAGCCAGAGAATGCCGTCGGCGTGTTTCTGCAGCGTTTTGTTCGTGGCTTCTTCATTCCGGTAATACCCCTGCATCAGCGTGGGACCGGCGATGCAAAGCTCGCCCACGGCGCCGGTGGGCACTTCGTTATGGGTGCCGGGCTCCACGATTTTGCAGAGCATATCGGGGTTCATAATGCCGGAGGTGCCCGGTTTCTTGAAGAAGAAGGGCTCGTAGCAGCAGCCTGCCGTGCATTCGGTCATGCCGTAGCCGTTCGTGATCGTACAGGGCGAGCCGCTCTTTTCAAGGAAAGCGTTGATGCGCTTGCGCGTTTTGTCGGAAAGCACGTCGCCGCACGAGCCGATCACGCGCAGGAACGAACCGTTGTACTTTTCAAATTCGGGGCACCGCAGAACGGCGTCGTAAAACGCGGGCACGCCGAACAGGAATTCGATCTTATGCTTAAAAATCAGCTTCGAGCATTTTTCCGCGTTGAACAGCGGGATCAGGAAAACGCCGATGCCGTTGCAGAGCATGGAATGGATGCAGATGCCGAGGCCGGTGCCGTGAAAGATCGGCAGGATATCCAGTACCTTCATGCCGGAAACGTCGTCGATGCCCATCGTGTCGTAAGACTGGATCGACAAAGCGTTGAAATTGCGGTTTGAGAGCATCACGCCCTTGGATTCGCCTGTTGTGCCGCCGCTGTACATGACGGCCGCCGTATCGTCCCCTGCGCCGCCGTTATCCCTGAAAGCATATCCGTCGCCTTTTTTCAGAAAACCGTTCCAGCTGAGGCCCGACGCGGTCTTTTTTTCTTTCAGCGTACGGTACAGAAGGCTCTTAACGGGCGGCAGAGCGTCCGATACGTGCATGACCACCGGCAGCACCTCGAAGCCTTCCGGCCACGTGACCTCGCCGAGCTTCTCCGCAAACATATCCAGCACAACAACCACGCGGCTGTCCGTTTTTACAACGGCGCTTTTTATTTCTTCTGCGGAAAGCGCCGGATGGAGCATATTGCCCACCGCGCCGAGGGAGTTCAGCGCGTAAAAAGCGTATACTGCCTGCGGGATATTCGGCGAGATGACCGTAACGAAATCGCCCTTCTTTACGCCGATCGCCTGAAACGCCCGGTTGCAGCGTTCGATCTGCCGGAACATCTCTTTGTAATTTACGGTTTTTCCTTCAAAATACAGCGCGCCGAGACTGCCCCAACGCTCGGCGGTCTGTTTCAGCCACGCATACATGGAACATTCGGGATATGTTTCCCTCCACAGTTCTTTTTTCTGGTGCGCGGTCCATACCGTTTGCTGCCTCTCCATGTTTCGGTTCCTCCGTTCCCCTGTTACAATTGACTTTTTATAACCGATTTGCTATAATAATATACCACAATAAGCATCGGATGTAAAGGGGAGGGAGAACAATTTATACGCCTACGTCTACTCAAATGCTGTTCCTGCGGGACCGGCAGACCGCGGACGATCCCGCGTGGAATCTCTCTTCTTACCTTCTCTTCCACGCCGCCGTGTCTGACGGTCTGCTGACGGCAGGGCTCAATGAGATCATCCGCAAAAACGACGCGTTGAGGCTGCGCCCCGTGTTCCGGGACGGCGGCGTCTTTCTGGACGTTGACCCCTACGTTCCAAGGGTTTACCGGAAGTTTACGTTCGATACCCAAGAGGCGTTTTTGCGTTGGGCTGAAGAAAAGATCAACACGTCTGTTTTCGGTGAACCCGGGATGTGGACGGCGTATATCATCGGGGTTTCCGGCAGAAGCGGGATCCTCAATATCGGCCATCATGCGATGAGCGACGGCCTGAACGTGGTGATCCTGTACCGGCAGCTGATCCGGTATCTTTCGGGGGAGCTGCCGGAGGAGCGCTCCTTCATACCGCATCTTGAAGCGATGGAGGCTTACCGCCGTTCTGACCGCATGGAGCGCGACGGCCGCTTCTGGCAGGATCTTCTCAAAACCGATTATCAGCCGCGCCTGTTTTCTGCGGCTGCCGGGCCGTTCGAACCGTGCGTGAACGAGCCGTTTTCTCTGGATACGGATACCGTATGCGGAATGGAAGCCTTTTGTGAGGAAAATGGCTTTTCGGAATCAACGCTGCTTTACGCAGCCGCTGCGGCCGCGGCATACAGCCTCAGCCGGGCGGAGCGCTTCAGCCTCGGGATCCCCGTGCTCGGGCGGTCCACGCAGAATGAAATGCAGACGATGGGCCTGTTTATGCACATCGTCCCGATGATCGCGGACGTCCGCGGGCAGACGTTCAGGTCCTTTCTGCAGTACGTGCAGGAGCAGGTGTTCGATCTGTTCCGGCACCGGCGCTTCACCGCGTACGATATCATGTTCGGGAACGGCCGCCGGCCCTCCGGCGGGCCGCTGTACGATATCTCGGTGGATTATTCCGTATACAAACCGCTTCCCGACTGTTCGTTCCGCGCGCTGTATAACGGGTATATCTCCGTTGCCATGGAGATCCATTTTCTGAAACAGGCGGACCGCCGGCTGGACTGCATGCTTCGTACGGCGCGTTCCGTATGCAGCGAGCCCCTTGCCGCGCGTTTCCGCACGTTTCTTACTGCTGTGATCGAAGCGATCCTCAAAACGCCGGACGCGGAGATCGCAGGGACGTCCCTTCTTCCGGAACGGGAGCGCGACGACGTTTTGTACCGCTTCAACGATACCGCCGCGCCGTACCGCAGCGACAAAAGCATATACGATCTGTTTGCGGAGCAGGCGCAAAAGACCGGGCTTACGGCAGGAATAACAGAAGAAAACAAAAAATATACCTTCGCGCAGCTGGACGCCGACGCCGCGAAGATCGACGCATATATCCGCCGTACGGCAGGCGAAAAAAAACAGGTGATCGGGGTGCTGTGCGACCGCTCGTACGCGGAGCTTGCCGCGATCTTCGGCGCGGTGCGGGGCGGCAACGCATATATGCCGATCTCGCCGGAGCATCCCGCCGCGCGTATCGAAACGCTGCTTGCGGAAAGCGGCTGTACGCTGGTGCTGGCGCAAACAAAATACGTGGGGCTCAACGAAAAGGCGAAAAGCGTGGAAGAGATCCTTTCCGCGCCCGCTCCGTCGGCGGTTCCCGCTCCGGCCGCAAAGCCGGAGGATACGCTTTATGTGATCTTTACCTCCGGTTCCACCGGCGTGCCCAAGGGCGCGATGGTATCGAACCGCTCTGCGGTGAACCGGATCGAATGGATGGCAAGGAAATATTTTAACGGTTCCACTGTGGTGATGCGCAAAACGCCGTATACGTTCGACGTGTCGGTGTGGGAGATCTTCGGCTTCGCGATCGCCGGTTTTTCACTGTATATCCTGCCGCCGGAGGAGCATTACCGGCAGGAGCGCGTGCTCTCGCACATCGAAAAGGGCAAAGTTACCGATCTGCATTTCGTGCCCACGGTGTTCGGGCAGTTCCTCACCGCGCTGAAAAACACGCCGGAGGCGAAACGCAAACTCGGTTCGCTGCGGCACGTGATATTATCGGGCGAGAGCCTTTCGGCAAAGGACGTAAACACGTTCCGGCAGTACCCCGGCGGGCAGATCACGCTGCACAACCTGTACGGTCCGGCGGAATGCGCGGTGGACGTAACGTATTACGACTGCGCAGAAACCGAGACCGACCCGGTGCCGATCGGCAAACCGATCTCAAACACACAGATATATATTCTGGATGCATATCTGCAGCCGGTACCCGTGGGGGTAACGGGGGAGCTGTGCATCGCCGGTGACAACGTGGGGCAGGGATATCTGAACCGCCCGGAGCTCACAAAAGAAAAGTTTATAACGAATCCGTTCGGCGCGGGAAAGCTCTACAGAACGGGCGACCTTGCGTACCGGCGTGAAGACGGCAATATCGTATTCGTGGGCCGCCTGGACCATCAGGTAAAGATCAACGGGCAGCGGATCGAGCCCGGCGAGATCGAAGCGTGCCTTTCTTCGATCGGCGGTATCGAAAGCGCCGCCGTGACCGCGCGCAGCGACGAAACGGGCAGGTGGTACCTCTGCGCATATTACACCGGGCGTGAGATGCCCGCGCCGGAGCTGCGGGCGCAGCTCTCAAGAACGCTGCCGCGGCATATGACGCCGCAGTTTTTCGTGCATATGGAATCCATGCCCCTCACCTCAAGCGGCAAGCTCGATCGGCTGGCGCTGCCCGCCGTGCCCGCTGCGGCGGAACCGGATAATGAACGTTATGAGCCGCCGCAGACCCCGGCGGAAGAGGAGATCTGCAGCGTTTTCGGCAGCGTTCTGGCCGTTGAGCGCGTCGGGCGGACCGACAGCTTCTACGACCTCGGCGGAACGAGCCTCGATATGATCCGTCTGCTTGGCAGCGGCCCTCTGGCGGTCCTTACGCCCGCCGCGTTTATGGAGGATCCCACGCCCGCCGCATTGGCGGAAAAGCTGGCGCGTTATCATACGGGAACCGCAAAATACCTGCAGCCGTTGTACGTCCCCGAAACCGCGCGGAGGGCGCTGGTATTGTTTCCGTACGGCGGCGGCGACGCTTCTGCCTATGCCGCGCTGGTCGCCGTTTTCAGAAGGCAGAAAGCGGATATCGCGCTGTATTATACGGATTGGATGGATGAAAGCGATTATCCTCCTGCCGCAAAAGAGATCCGCGAGCTGGCGCGGGACAAGCAGGTGTATTTCTATTCTCACTGCGCGGGCGCGGTGATCGCAATGAAGCTGCTGGACCTGCTGAACGCCGGGCAGCCCACGGTGCGCGGCTATATCGCCGGGGCGAACGTCCCCGCCGAAAAATACGGGCCGCGCAGCAATATCTGGCGGCTGTTGTCCGACCGGGCGATCCTGCGCGTGCTTGCCCGCGCGGGGCTCCCGGTGCACGAGATGGAGCCCGCGCAGAAGGAAAGCGTCCTGCGGCGCTTCCGGCGGAATACGGATGAATACTTTTCATATTTTGCCGAAAAAACGGAGAAAACGCCCTGTAACCTGACCGTTATCGTGAGCAAAGATGATTTGTTTACGAAAAACTACCGCTATGCGTATAAATTATGGTCGCGGTATGTTACTTTTGTTCGCGGAGAAATCATTGCTGGCGGAAAAACTCACTATTTCCAGTCTGAAAACAGCGAGTTCCTTTATGAAACGTTGATGTCGGTTTTATTGGGGGAGGAGGGTTAACAATGTGTCCTGATATTACTTTGGCAGGAAAAGAGATATCGATGTACGATTTATTCAATACGATATCTTTGATCGCCATGGCCGTGTTTGCTTTTAGTCAGGTTATGAAAACGGCGCCTTATAACGCGCACGCGGTCATTATAAAAAAAACAAAGCATTCTAAAGAAAGGTTCTCAGTAAAAAAAGAATCAGTTATATTTTGCACAGTTCTTGAAATCGGCGTATTTGCTCTTTTCGGACCTTTCTTGAACAGACAGTTTGGAGATCTGTTTACAAGCGGCAACGCAAATTATTACGGGATCCTTGTAGGTTGGCTGATTGCATTCGGCTTTTTTGCAATCCTGCTACGCATTACGCCTTTGCGAAATCTGGATCATTTTACGCCCGCGTTGCCATTGGGGCTTTTCTTTTTCAAACTTGCGTGTTTCTTTGAGGGCTGCTGTTTCGGGTTCACGGCAGATACGTTTTATTTCAACCAGGAGACCGGCAGACGTGAGTTTCCGGTGCAGTTGGTGGAGGCTGCTGTTGCGGTGGTTCTTTTCTTTATGCTTCTGGTGTACCGCAAAAAAAACAAACGCGTAGGCACTGTATATCCTCTTTATCTGCTTGCGTATTCCTTTTCTCGCATCCTAACCGAGTTTTTGCGGGCGGATTTTCCGAACGTGTGGGGGCCGTTTGACGCATATCAGCTTATGAGCGCGGTGTTTTTCGCGATCGGGGCGGTTCTGATGGTGCTGGTGCTGCGTTACGGCGACAGATGGGACGCGTATTTCAACAACCTCAATCTCTCGTATCTTAAGAAAAAAGAAAGCGGTCCTTCCAAAAAACGCAGGTAATAAGGAAACAATATGAAAGGAGAATATACGTATGAAAACGATTTTCGATATGCTTTGCGATCCGAACTTCAGAAAAACGCCGCAGATGTATCTTGGCGACAAGCGTCTGCGCACGCTCGAAACGTGGATCCACGGTTACGAAACGGCGTGCAGAGACGCCGGGGCGGAGGCCTGCCTGAAAACGGAAAACGGCTTGAGCATCAGATTTTTGCGCGATTATATCTCGCTGCGGGAGAACGTTTCGGGAAACGGGGGCATCGAGTGGCTGCTGTTACAGGCGACGAAAGGGCAGGAGGACGAAGCCTGGCGGCATTTTTTTGACGACGTGGACAGCTTTCTGGAGCTGAAGATCCTGCGGCGGCAGCGTCTGTTTCTTACGGAGCAGATGAAAGCGTATTGTTACGCCCACCGGCCCGTGAAGACGAGGGCCCCGAACGGAGAACTTGTGCCGATGAAGATCAATGCGACCGAACTGCGCAAAACCGTGCTTTCCGAGGGCCTTTGCTGGCTGGAAATGAAAACGGAAGACATCATCGCCATGCTGCCCATCCCGTTCATAACCACGGTGCTGAGACAGGAAACCGATGCCGAGCGTGATCTTAAAAGCTGCTACGGAGAATTGCCATGGGAAGACGATCTCAGCGCTCCTCTTTTAGACGGCGCCGGCTGGAAATACGTTATGTAACGAAAATGTGGCTGAAAAGCAGGTTCAAAGGAAACAGGCGTCGGCATAAACCTAAAAAAACAAAAAAGGCACGGTCCCGTTTCGGCGGAACGTGCCTTTTTAAGAAATATGTATTATTCTTTTATTATTTTGCCGATGTATTTCAGCGCCTGAACCTGCGCGGGATCGAAATTGCCGCGGCAGTCCACGAAGATATCCACGGTGATCACCGCGCCGGCGGCGTTGTTTCTGCGGATGTAATCGGCCACATATTCTTTGGGGCGTCTTACGCCCGTGTTGCGCCAGCCTGAGCAGATGTTGCCGTCGCGGTAATCGCCGAGGGGGATCAGCAGGTGGTTCTGCGCGCCGTCGGTAAAGCGGGTCTTGAAAACGTAGGTGAAGTCGTTGTCTTCGCCGCAGGTGAAGCCCTCGTTCTCGTACCATTTCACCGGGGTGTCGTCGCCGTCCGGATGCACGAAGCTTGCGGTGCCGCTGTTGAACCCCGCCAGCGCGTTCGGGTTGCCCTTCCTGATCGCTTTGTAATAAACGGAGAGCAGATCGTTATCATACCCCAGTGAGGCGTAGCAGCCGTCCACCCACCAGCCTTTCACCAGATCGCCGTAGCGCACGGCGTATTCCTCCAGCACCGACGCCCAGTTTTCTACAAAACGCCGGTTGACCTTACCGTGCAGACCGGCCTCGTAATCCTCATACAGCCCCATGGCGGGCCCCGCCGTCTTGTCAAAGTGCGGCCCGTCGCCGGTATAATACAGAAACAGGTCGATCCCGTAAGCCGCCAGCGCTTCGCCGACGTCTTTTATCAGGTCGCGCCTGCAGCAGGCTTCGCCCGGCGCTATGCCCGTGATCTTTGTATAAGCAGCGTTCGGCGCGATC
>JAFRSZ010000092.1 GCA_017439205.1 Clostridia bacterium | reverse complement strand
TACTGCACCGGCTGCGGCAAGCTCTTCGCCTTCAATATCGCATCCGGCGAAGTGTTCACCGCCAGCCTGAAGGAGTACAGCGGCGACGACCGTATTATCGGTACCTACGTTGCCGAAGAAACCAAAACCGTGACCGTTACGGTGATGATGAATTCCAACTACGGCGGCCCCTATATCAGACATAACGGCCAGAACGTGTGCTACGGCATTGAGGATTACGAGAACCGTACCTTCACGATGACCTTCAGCGCCACTGAGGGCGAGACCTATGAGATCGTGATCAGCCCCGAGTGGAACGCCACGCCTCTGGTGGTGGCGGTCGACCACGAGCACGATTTTACGGTGATCAGCACCACGCCTGCCACCTGCTATTCCTACGGGCTGGAGGTGCTCCGGTGCGAAAGCTGCGGCGTCACCTTCAACAAGCGCATTGAAAGAACGAACCACACGCCGGACGGCGAATATGAAGAGATCTATCAGGAACCCAGCTGCATCACCAAGACGAACGGCTACCGCTATCTGCGCTGCGCCGTGTGCGGCGAGACCTACTACGACGGCCTTTACTGGCAGCATACGGACGATAACCGCGACGGCGTGTGCGACGTCTGCGGCGATCCCGTGGGCGCCTGGCTTGCCCTGAACGAGCCCTACAGCTTCACCGCGTCGGGACAGCAGTATCATCTCTTCCCGTTCATCGCTCCCGCCGACGGCGAATATGAGTTCGTCATGCGCTGCGGCGACGTTCTCGGCGGCGGCTATTCGATTGCGACAAAGGACATGGGCGACAGTTACATGGGCGGCGATTGGGTGAACAGCGGCACGATCCGTGTGACCCTGAAGGCGGGCGAGATCCGCAGGTTCTGCGCCGGCTGCTACGACCTGACCGACTATACCGTGGTCGTGAACGATATCCATCAGGTGGCAGACGGAGAAGAGACCCCCGCCACCTGCACCGAGGACGGTCATATTAACGGCGTTTGCCTGATCTGCGGCCAGGAGATCAACGAGACCCTGCCCGCCACCGGCCATAAGGACGAAAACTTCGACGGTCTTTGCGATAACTGCGGCGAGCGGCTGACCGAAACGCTGGAGCTCAACGTCCCCTATGAGCTGCACGCGACAGAGTACGAATCTTACGACTTCCTCTTCACCGCGCCTGCCGACGGCGATTACCTGTTCAGCGCAACCGACGATACAACGTCTCCCTACGGCATGGTGGTTCTTCTGGACCCCGCGGCGGCGAACTTCTCTCCCTACACCAGCTTCATTTTCGAGCAGAGCCCCAAGCAGTTCAGCATGACGGCCGGGCAGACCGTAAAGGTGCGCCTGAGCGATTATGTAACCGCCAACGCCGTGATCACGGTTGCCGACGTGCATCAGCTCACCGCCGTTCCCGCGGCTGCCGCCTCCTGCACCGAGCCCGGCAATACCGCCTACTGGACCTGCGCGATCTGCGGCAAGTGCTTCAGCGATGAGAACGGCGAAAACGAAATCAGCGCCGATTCTGCCGTGATCCCCGCATTCCACAGCCTTGAGGCCCATTCCGCCAACGACGCCACCTGCGTTTCCGACGGCAATATCGCCTACTGGTACTGCACCGAGTGCGGCAAATACTGGAGCGATCAGGCCCTTACCAACGAGATCGGGTATGAAGATACGATCCTTCCGGGCGGCCATATCATGGTGGAGCATCCCGGCGCCCAGGCTACCTGCACCGAAAACGGCAACCTGCCCTATTACGAATGCACGCGCTGCGGCAAGTTCTTTATCGACGGCGACGGCAATGAAGAGATCGTGGACCACAGCGAAGTGATCCTGCCCGCGCACCACAACCTCGCCAAGGTGGAGGCGAAGAACGCTTCCTGCACCGAAAACGGCAACGTGGAATACTGGAAGTGCGGCGTCTGCGGCGATTACTTCGCGGATGAGAACGCGCAGACGAAGATCGCCGATAAGAACAGCGTGATCCTGCCCGCGCATCACACCCTGACCCGCACCGCCGGTAAGGCCGCCACCTGCAAAGAGGCAGGCAACATCGAATACTGGACCTGCTCGGTATGCGGCAATAAATACAGCGACGCAAACGGCGCGAACCCCGTGACCGACGTAACGCTGCCGAAGCTCACCACCCACACCTGGAACGCGGGCGTAGAAACCGTACCCGCAACCTGCACCGCGGTAGGCAAAAAGACCTATACCTGCACGGTCTGCGGCGCAACGAAGAACGAGGATATCCCGAAGGCGGCGCACCGTGACAATAACGGCGACGGCCTCTGCGATTACGGCTGCGGCACCGTGATGGGCGGCCAGACCGAACAGCCGACCGAGCCGAGCCAGCCCTCCGGCGGCGACAAGTGCCCGCTGTGCGGCGAGACCCATACCGGCTTCTTCGGCAAGATCGTGGGCTTCTTCCACCGCATCGCTTACTTCTTCCAAAACCTGTTCAGACGCTGATCGCCGTTTGAACGAAAAACACGAAAACACGCCCGGTCTGCGCGAAAGCGCAGGCCGGGCGGCGCGTTCAAATTACAGTTTGTCGCGCGGTTTGAACCACCTCACCGTAGGGGGCGGCGTCTCGACGCCCCGCGAACCAAAGAATTTAACATATGTTAATTACAAACGATATGTGTTGGTGTTTCGCTTTGTAATTAACAGTTTCAAATATTATACGCGGCGGGGCGTCGAGAC
>JAFRSZ010000091.1 GCA_017439205.1 Clostridia bacterium | reverse complement strand
TGACTTGAATATAAAGTTTTAAGTGTTACAGACTAGTAGTACTCTGTAACTTCTAAAACTTTATATTCCCTTCTATGGCAATGTCGTCAACTGAAGGCTGTGTGTTTTATGATAACCATCTTACGGGCGGTCATGCCCGCCCCTACAAGCAAATCGAAAGCTTTTCCGTTTTCAGAAACGTTTGCTGCTTATCTGTCATTTTTTTACTCCCCGACAAACTGCAGTTTGTCTCGATCTTCCTTAGATTTCCGCCTCAAAGAACGCGAAGCCGTACGCCGGGATCTCCGAAAGCGCAACGACGCTGCCGTCGGGAACCGCTCTGCAATTCAGGCCTTCGGCGGTGCAGACCGGCGAAACCAGCTGCACCCGCGGCGCGTCGATCGGGTCCGGAAACAGGTTCCACAGCCCCACGGCGATCCGGTTCCCTCTTCGTTTCGCGAGAAGATACAGTTCCGGACAGCCCGGGCAGTACGCGGGCAGACCGTCCCCCGCGGACGCGGCAAACGCGTTTACCTGCGACGCGCGCAGATAGCAGCGCATCCAGCTCTGGGAGGCGAACAGGCTCTCAAAAGCAAACACCAGAAAGCGCTGTCCCGCGGCGTTCTCGTATTCGTAAGAGAGCGGCAGCTCCGTGCCGTCCGCCGTTTCGTAAACGCTCAGGACCTTCGCTTCCTTTGCGAGGGTGAGCGTGCGCGCGAGCGGATCGCCTGCGTGCCCTACCGGGTACCCTGCGGAAAGAAAATATTCCTTTCCCGCGGCAAACGGCGGCCCCGCGCTTTCAATGCCGGTATCAACGCCCCGGTCTTTTAAGATCAGCGCGGCTTCGGCGTCCAGGATCAGCCCCTTTTGCAATGCTTCCCGCGGCAGCGTGCGGGCGTCCTCGCCGAAGGCGATCCCGCATACGCCCGCCCCCTCGTATACCGAGGGGATGCTGTTGGCGGTGAGAAAGCGGCTCGCCGCCGGGAAGGCGACGTCCTGGATCCCGTTTTTGCCCTCCGCGCGCGCAGGCACGTTGAGCGTTTCGTATTTCGCCGGGTTTTCGTATACCCGAACGCCCACGGCGGTCTTGTCGCCGAACATACGGTCGATCTCCGGACGAAGCGGCGCGTTCTTCACGTGCGCCCTGATATAGCCGGGCTCGTAATCCGGCGCGGCGGAATAATCGTGCATGTATTTCAGAATGCCGTTTGTGCAGCCTGCGGCGCGCAGCGCGGTGTCGTAGCATTCCAGAAACGACGCGGGCGTGGCGAACCGCGGGCGGGGGAAGGTGTCGCCCTCGCTGAAGATCTCGGTCCCGCGGTCTTTCCGGCGGGCGGCCTCGGCGCGGGTGATCTCGATCACGTCGCCGGGTCTGTTGCCCCATGCGCGCATCGCGCCCCAGTAGGGCGCGCCGATCAGCCGGTAGAACGGGCGGGTATCCCCCGCCAGCAGGCGGCTCAGCCGGTCCGGCGTGGCGCCGTCCAGATCCCACGAGGTGATGCAGCTGCAAAAGCCCAGCCGGACGCCGGGCGCGGTTTTGTTGACCCACGCGCGCATCTCGGCGCAGAAGGCTTCAAGAGAAGCGCCGTTTGCTTTCACGAACGCGGTGCGCACCGGGTTTTCGCCGCCCGTGAGCAGCGCCTGCCGCAGATCCGCCGTTTTTACGGGCGCGCCCAAACGCGACGCGATCATTCTGCGGTGGTTTTTGCAGGTGCAGCCGAAGCCCATATCCTGAAAGCCGAAACGCAGGTCGTCGTCAAACATGATGAGATCGACGCCCGCGGCGGCAATGTCGCCGATATATTTGCCCATGGCGGCGCGGTAGGCTTTATCCGTGGGGCATACCGAAAACTTCGATACCGTGCCGTCCGCGCCCCGCATGCGGGTAAAACTGTGCTTCTCCGAGAGATAGAACGCCCAGAGCCACGCGCCGGCCTCGTAACCGGCGGCCTTCAGCACCGCGGCGTTTTCCTTCAGCGCCGCCAGCTCTTTTTCGCGGTCGCCGTTTATAAGGCTGTTCGCGCCCAGCACCAGAAACACCCGCTGAACGCCGGCTTCTCTGAACGATATGAGAAATTTTTCGCGGTCCTTCCCGGCAAACTGCAGATTGATCGCGGGAACGGAAAGAAGGTAGGGATCGGACATGGGAAGGCTCCTTTTTTTGGCTGTTCAGATTACAGTTTATCGCGCAGTTCAATTAACAATTAACGATTAAAAATTAACAATTTCGGAAAACGCTGACGCGTTTTGATTCTATAAAAAAGCTTTCCGAAAGAAGAAAAAACCCGCCTATCCGATGAGTATAATCGGGTAAGGGCGGAGCCCTTCCGAAATTGTTAATTATTCATTTTTAATTATTCATTTCATTGGAATTTGTCGCATCGAGCGACAAATTCCAATTT
>JAFRSZ010000090.1 GCA_017439205.1 Clostridia bacterium | reverse complement strand
TTCAAATTACAGTTTATCGCGCAGTTCAATTAACAATTAACGATTAACAATTAATAATTTCGGAAAACGCTGACGCGTTTTGATTTTATAAAAAAGCTTTCCGAAAGAAGGAAAGACCTGCTTATCCGATGAGTATAATCGGGTAAGGGCGGAGCCCTTCATCAATTGTTAATTGTTAATTTTTAATTATTCATTTCATTGGAATTTGTCGCATCGAGCGACAAATTCCAATTTACAGCACTTCTTTGATCGCCGCCAGAAGGTCGTCAAACTCCTCGAACGCGGGGATCTCGGGGTTGTCTTTTTTGATCTGTTCGGTGCTGCGGAACAAAAAGCCCGCTTTGCTGGCTTTTATCATTTCAAGGTCGTTGTAGCTGTCGCCGGCGGCGATGGTATCGTAACCGATGCTCTGGAACGCCTGCACGGTAACGAGCTTGGTCTTCTTCGCGCGCAGGCGGAAGCCCGTCACCTCGCCGGAGGGCGCAACCTCCAGCGTATTGCAGAAGATGGTGGGCCAGTTCAGCTTGCGCATCAGGGGCGTGGCGAACTGCGTGAACGTATCGCTCAGGATCACCGCCTGTGTCAGCGTGCGCAGCTCGTCGAGGAATTCCTTCGCGCCGGGCATCGGATCGATGGTGTCGATCACTTCCTGGATCTCTTTGAGACCGAGACCGTGCTCCTTCAGCGTGGCGATGCGCCAGTTCATCAGCTTCGTGTAATCGGGCTCGTCGCGCGTGGTGCGCTTCAGCTCCGGAATGCCGCTGGCCTTGGAAAACGCGATCCAGATCTCGGGCACGAGCACCCCTTCCATATCAAGACATACGATATTCATATGTGTATCTCCTTTCGGAAAACAAAAAAATCTTTTTTATTATACGCCCCGTTTTCTGCGGTGTCAATTCCTTTTTGCACGTTGACTTTCCGGCAAAACCGCAATATACTAATCCCAAAGGGGGGTTTATACAGTGGAACCTGAAATCACATTGGAACGCATCGAAGCCGAAGCCGCAGCCGCCATGCGCGAGCTGCTCGAAAAAGCGAATCTGCGCCCCGGCGCTTTGGTGGTCGTGGGCTGCTCCTCCAGCGAAATGGGCGGCGGCGTGATCGGTCACGATTCCTCCCCCGCGCTGGCCGAGGCCGCTTTCAGGGGGATCTGCGCCGAATTGCGGCCCCGCGGGCTGTTTTTGGCGGCCCAATGCTGCGAGCATCTGAACCGCGCGCTGATCGTGGAGCGCACGCTTGCCGAAAAACGCGGGTACGAGATCGTTTCGGTCGTGCCCAAGCCCAAGGCGGGCGGCTCCTTTGCCGCTGCGGCATGGAACGGCTTTGCCGATCCCGTGGCAGTGGAACGGGTACAGGCCGAGGCAGGGCTCGATATCGGGCTCACGCTGATCGGCATGCACCTGCGCCCCGTGGCGGTACCGGCAAGGCTCTCTGCGGATCACGTCGGCTGCGCGCGCGTCACCGCGGCAACCACCCGGCCGAAATATATCGGCGGCAGCAGAGCGCAGTACGAATAAACCGGCAGTTTTATTATCTGTCGTCCGGGTCGATATCGTCTTCCTGCGGCGCGTCGTTGGAATCGGTCAGCGGTTCGGCGTCTGCGGCGGTGAACCCTGCGCCGCCGTGATCAACGTCAGCAGGCGGCGTCGGCTGGTTGCCGCCGGGGACGCTCCCCTGCGGGAAGCCCTGCTGGTAACCCGGGTTATATCCCTGCGGGTAGCCGGGGTTGCCACCCTGCGGGTAACCTGGATTGTACCCCTGCGGGTAACCTGGATTGTACCCCTGCGGGTAGCCGGAGTTACCGCCCTGCGGGTAACCGGGATTGTACCCCTGCGTATAACCGGGGTTGCCGCCCTGCGGGTAACCGGGATTGTACCCCTGCGGATAGCCGGGATTGTTGCCCTGCGGGGAGCCGTTGTTCGGCTGCGGGGCGCCGGGCGCAGCGCCCTGCGGATTGATCGGCGCGCCGCAAACCTGGCAGAAGGTCCAGCCGGGCGTTATAATGCTGCCGCATCTGGGGCAGCGCGTCCCGTTGCCGAGCGCCGGGCCGTTTTCGATATAGTTTGTGATATCTCTGAACAGGTCGCTCCCGCACCACTCCGTGATTGCAGAGGCGCGCACGGCAAGGAACGGGTGCGAGGCGTTCATCAGGGTAACGAATTCCAGGACCTTATTCCATTTGGAATCTCCTACGTAGTTTGCGTATTCCGCCGCCTGCTGCAGGAACAACTCGGGATTGATCTCATCCGAAACATCCCTGCAGCCGCCGGCGAGGCGCATCATGATCTTCACCACGCGCTCCGGACCGCCGCAGAACAGCGCCGCGGCACGGTCGGCGGAAAACTCGCTGCAGCGGGACCAATAGAAATACGCGGTGTTCACCGCCGTGGTCGCAAGCGGGGGAAGCCCCAGCATGGTGGCGGTGCCGTTCAGAATGATCCGGCCCAGGGTATGGTACAGCACGTGGTGGCAGAGGATATGGCCGCATTCGTGGGCAAGCACGGTTTGGATTTCTTCTTCGTTCATCAGCTCCACAAGACCCGTGGTAACGGTGATAAAGATATTGGTATCGCCGCTCGTATATGCGTTGGGCGTGCGGTCCATCTCAAGATACAGCTCCGGCACCGGTATGCCGAGCTTCTCGCACACCGGAGGCAGCAGCCGGTAGATCCGCGGGCACTGCTGTTCGGAAAGCCGCACCTTACTGCTCATATTCAGAATGTTCATCGAACGCTCGCTGTAGATCTTCATGAACCCTTTCACCAGCTGGTTGAAGCCGGGGATCGCGCGCAGGGCGTCCAGCGCTTTGCGGTCGTTTTCGTGGATATAATACCTGGGGTCTACGTAGTTATACATATCTGCCTCTCCTCTTGTTTGCACCGCGGTACGGATACAGTATTTGCACTTTTCATCTTAGCAGAATCCGTCGAAAAATGCAACCTCCGCCCGCACCGAACAAAGAATTTTTATAAAAACATAATTCCCGCTTGACGGGTGGGAAAAAATAATGTAAAATACGTATATCGTCCGTGGTGACGAGGATTCGCCGCTGCCGGGGGCAGATGAAGGCGAACCGCAGTCGGGAGGAAACACAGAGCGTGCCGAGCGCCCCAAGCGATGGCAGGCGACAATGTTTCCGACGGCAAAAGACCGGTGAACGCCGGATCCCTTTTTCTCGGAAACAATTATTACAACCAAATATCCGTCCGTGGCGCAGCTGGATAACGCAGCAGATTCCGATTCTGAAGATCGGGGGTTCGAATCCCTTCGGGCGGGCCAAATAAGGATTGCTGTATTCAGCGATCCTTTTTCATTTGCTTTTTTTCTTGCAATGCTATATAATATTGCCGATATATCACTGATAACACCGGTCTGCAAGGCTCAGAG
The DNA here is from genome assembly GCA_017439205.1 of Clostridia bacterium. GTDB lineage: Bacteria > Bacillota > Clostridia > Oscillospirales > Acutalibacteraceae > RUG806. The sequence goes on along the minus strand of JAFRSZ010000090.1, from coordinate 2,324 downwards.
GGGTGATCCGATCCTGCTATTCCGTAAACAAGCTGCAATACAGCTCGTTTGCCTGCTGCATCTCGGACTCCGTGGAGCTGGACTGAAAGGGTATTTCACATGAACGCAAAAAAATTCGCATTCTCCGCCGCAGCTGCGATCGCCGCGGCAGGTCTGGTTCACCGGGGCAACGTCGCGGTGGTCGTCACCCGCTATACCGTAACGCAGCAAACGCTGCCTCCTGCGTTCAACGGGTTCAGGATCGCCGTCGTATCCGACCTGCACAACACCGTGTTCGGCAAAAACAACCGCAGGCTCATTTCCCCGCTCGAAGAAGCGGCGCCCGACATGATCGCGGTCACCGGCGATATGGTGGACAAAGTGCGCACCGATATCGATGTTGCCGCGGCGGTTGCCGGGCAGCTTGCCGCGATCGCTCCGGTGTATTACGTTACAGGCAACCACGAGGGAAAGATCTGCGATCGGTATCGTATTCTCGAAGAAAAGCTCCTTTCGGCGGGCATCACCGTTCTGCGTGACCGCGCCGTGCCGCTGCTCCGGGGCGGCGGTTCGATCACGCTGATCGGGCTGGACGATCCCCGCTTCACGGACGAAGATCTCACCCTTTCCACGGAGGTGCTCAACGAAAAGCTGCGCGGCATGGACCTGCCGGACGGGTACCGCATCGTGCTTTCGCACCGGCCAGAGGCGTTCGTCGCGTACGCATCGAACAGTATCGACCTCGCTCTGTGCGGGCACGCGCACGGCGGGCAGATCCGCATCCCCTTCGTCGGCGGGCTGTACGCGCCGCATCAGGGTTTTTTCCCGAAATACGACGCGGGTATGTTTACCGAAAACGGCACGACGATGATCGTAAGCCGCGGCCTCGGCAACAGCCGGTTCCCTTTCCGTCTGAACGACCGCCCCGAGCTCGTGATCGCAGACCTGTTCACAGAAGAAACGAGCTGACGATCGGCAGGGCGGGATATACCGGCGCGTACTGGCTTGAATACCGTCCGCTGCCGCCGTCCAAAGAGAGCCTTCTGCTTAGGAGAGCGCTGTTCGGCGCATTGAACGCAGAATAAAACCGCGCCGTTTCAGATCGCCGTTTGATATCTTCTTAACCGTTTTATATGATTTCACGACGTATTCCAACGTTTTTGCCGCGTTTTGTTCTTGTGTTTCTCGTTAAGAAGGTGTAAAATACAAAAAAAACGGAAAGAGGAACCCTATAATGAAAAAGTTTATATGCCTTGCCCTTGCGCTGCTTCTGACGCTCGCCGTCTTCGGCGGCTGCGCAAAGAAGGAATCACAGCCCGACCCCTCGGGCACCTCGCAGGAATACATCACAGCGGACGACATGCTCACGCTCTGGACCGCAGACGCCGCCGCAAGGAAAGCGCTGGTTGAGTACCTTGACGCGATCTCCGATGAATCGAACGCCGACTTCATTCCGGCGGAAGACCGCATCGCGGTGTTCGATCTGGACGGCACGCTGTTCTGCGAGACCGATCCCAACTATTTCGACTATACGCTGCTCGTTTACCGTGTGCTCGAAGACCCCGATTACAAAGACAAGGCTTCCGATTTTGAGAAGGAAGTTGCGAACAAGATCGTTCAGCAGAACGAAACCGGCGCGAAATTCGACGGGCTTGAGGTGGATCACGGCAAGGCGATTGCGTCTTCCTTCGCCGGTATGACCATCAAAGAATTCAACGAATACATCCAGGAATTCAAAAAACAGCCGATGCCGAGCTATACCGGCATGCTGCGCGGCGACGGCTGGTATCTGCCGATGCTTGAGGTGGTGGACTGCCTGAAGCTCTACGATTTCACTGTATACGTGGTGAGCGGTACGGACCGCTTCATCGTGCGCGGCATCGCGGACCATTCCCCGCTGAACATCCCGCCCCGTCAGATCATCGGCTCCGATGAAACGGTGGTAACGAAGGACCAAGGCGACGAAGACGGCCTCGATTACGTTTACGACGATAACGACGAGATTGTGCTCGGCGGCGATTTCATCGTGAAGAACCTGAAGATGAACAAGGTTTCCATCATCGTGCAGGAGATCGGCCAGCAGCCGGTGCTCTCCTTCGGCAACTCCACCGGCGACGCCAGCATGGCGGAATACGTGACCAGCGGCAACCCCTACCGCTCCCTTGCGTTCATGCTCTGCTGCGACGATACCGAGCGCGAGAACGGCAGCGAAGAAAAGGCGCAAAAGATGGCAGATCTGTGCGAAGAATACGATTGGATCCCGGTTTCGATGAAAAACGACTGGACCACGATCTACGGCGACAACGTAACCAAAAAGTGATATCGCCGCGCTGAAAACCATTTAC
>JAFRSZ010000089.1 GCA_017439205.1 Clostridia bacterium | reverse complement strand
TGCCGCGCCGAGCTTTATCGCCTCGTTCATCCACGCGCCGGTCTCCTCCCACATGCCGAAGGAGCCGTCCTCAATGGCCGTGGGCACGTGCTCGCTGGTGCCGCCGAGATACGCCAGCTCAAAATCGTGGATCGACCCCGCGCCGTTGCTTGCGAGGTGGTCGATATATCCGTTTTCGACCAGCGAGATCAGGTAGTTGGAAAGCCCGCATTTGATCACGTGCGCGCCGTAAAAGCAGGTCACCTTCTGTCCGGCGGCCTTTGCCTTTTTGATCTGCCGCACGAGGATCTCAAATTCTTCGCTGGTGAACAGGTCGTCCTTTTCGGCGTCCGGCACGCGCAGGTTGTCAATGGTCACCAGATTGTGCCGGTTTGCCGCGGAATACGTTTTCGTTTTGGTAAAATCGATATAATCGGGCGTAAACACGTTCCATCGCCTCATTTCAGCTTAATAGATCCTGTCGAAACAGCTCAGGATCGTGTTCAGGCTGTCGCTGACTTCCTTCAGCTTGCCCGCAACGTACAGGCGGTACCGCGGGCTTTTCGTCCCGGCGTCGCGCACCTCCACAAGTCCGTAAGACACCGTTTTGCTCTTGATCGTCGTTTCCATGACACAGCCTCCTTTTTTTCATATTTTATCATATCATACACACAGCGTCAAGCGCGGGGAAGAGGGGAAATTTCAGTTTGTCGCGCGGTTCAATTGTTAATTTTTAATTTTTCATTGGCGCGCACTGTGCGCTAAATTCCAATTCTCCTTGACACCCGCGCCGGTGCGGCGTATGATAAAGACGTAGATCCATACGCAAAAGGAAGGTTTTTCACGAAAACGCAAAGACGCGTCGTCTTCCCGATCGTGAAAACCGGGAGAGATATCCATGACGATAACAACAGAACGGCTGATCCTGCGTCCGTGGGAAGAAGCGGACGCCGAAAGCCTATATGAATACGCGAAGGACCCCGCCGTGGGACCCGCCGCCGGCTGGCCTCCGCACACAAGCGTTGAAAACAGCCGCAAGATCATCCGCACCGCTTTATCAAAGCCCGAAACCTACGCCGTGTGCCTCAGGGATACCGGCGCGCCGATCGGCAGCATCGGCCTGATGGCGGGCGGGCAGAGCAATATCGGCCTGCCCGAAAACGAGGCGGAGCTCGGCTACTGGATCGGCCGTCCCTTCTGGGGGCAGGGGCTGATTCCGGAGGCGGCGCGCGAGCTGATCCGTCACGCCTTTGTCGATCTGAAGCTCGATACCCTCTGGTGCGGCTATTTCGACGGCAACGAAAAGAGCAGGCGCGTGCAGGAAAAGTGCGGCTTTACCTACCGCAAAACGGTATCGGACGTGTTTTTTCAACCCATCGGCCGCACCGTTACCGAGCATATCACGCGGCTCACCAGAGAGGAGTGGCGCGCGCGGTTTGCGATCCGCCGCCTTGCCGAAGAAGAGATCCCCGCCGCGCTGGAGCTGGCGTGGAGGGTGTTTTCGGCGTATGAATCCCCGGTTTACACGCCCGAGGGCACCGAGGAATTCCGTAAAAGCATCCACGCTCCCGCCTACCTTGCGGGCATCTCGTATTACGGCGCGTTCGACGGGCCCCGTATGATCGGCATTGTGGGCATCCGCCCCGAAAAACGCCATATCTGCTTCTTCTTTGTGGAGGGCGCTTACCACCGGCAGGGGATCGGCACGCGCATGTTCGCCGACGTAAAGGCCGATTTCCCCGGGCAGCGCATCACGCTGAACGCCTCACCCTACGGCCTGCCGTTTTACAAAGCCCTTGGCCTGCGCGCGGCGGAAGCAGAACAGACGGTGAACGGCATCCGCTTCACGCCGATGGTTTACGTTGAAGCGTGACCTTACAAAACCGTCGCGTTTTCGGCGGAGTCCGGGGAATACGTCGCCATCATGGGCGAATCCGGCTCCGGCTGAACCGCGCAAACAAAGCGATAAACTGAAATTTACCGTACAAGGAGATTTTACCATGGCCCGTGCAAAGTGGATCTGGAATCCCGGTGATTTTGAGCTTTACCACCATATGCTCCTCTCCTGCAGGCGGCAGGAGAAGGGCTGCGATTACCCCTGCGCGTGGCATATCAGCCGTCCCGAGGCGTCCGCGCGGTTCCGCACCCGTTTCACGGCGGCGCGTCCTGGGTCGTTTACCGTATACGCCCGGGGCAGGGGCATGGTGCGCTTCGGCGGCAGGCTCTGGCGCGTCAACGACGAGCCGATCCCCTATGCCGAGGGGGAGCACGAGGTGTGCGTTGAGCTCTGCAATACCGAGGCCTTCCCCGCGATCTACGTGAACAGCGAGGCGCTGTTCACCGACGGCGGCTGGACGGTCGATCCCTACGACGCCGTTCCGGTCCCGGCGGCGTGCGAACCCGCGTTTTACGAAAAAGAGGACGATCCCGCGGTATTTCCGTTTGCCTGCGCGCCGCTCACACCGGTCGGCCGCGAAGAAACGCAGGGCGGCATGCTGATCGATTACGGCAGAGAAACGTTCGGCCCCGTGACCGTGACGCTGCCGGAAGATGCCGAAGCGCTGCTGGTGTACGGCGAGAGCCGCGAGGAGGCGCTGGACCCCGCCAACGCCCTTCTCTGGGAACGCCTGACAAGCGCGGATACCTCGCCCCGCCCCGCCCGCGCGTTCCGGTACCTGTTTCTGCAGGGCGCCGCCGCCGCGAAGGCGAAGGTGGAGGCCTCTCTCGAATACCTGCCGATCAGCGACCGCGCGTCGTTCTCGGCGGACGAACCGGGGCTGGACGCGATCTGGGATACCTGCGCGCGCACCTTCCATCTGAACACGCGCGAGTTCTTTCTGGACGGGATCAAGCGGGACCGCTGGGTCTGGTCCGGCGACGCGTACCAGTCGTATATGATCGCCCGGTACCTGTATCACGATCCCTCCGTCACCGAGCGCACGATCGTCGCGCTGCTCGGCAAACCGCCCTACCGGCTGCACGTGAACACGATCAACGATTATTCCGCGTACCTGATCGTCTCGGTGTGGGAGCATTTCGCCGCCAGCGGCAGGCGCGCGTTCCTGGCGCAGATCTGGGAGAACCTGAAGGCGCTGTACGCCTTTATCGTCTCGCGGCTGGATGAGCGCGGCTTCGTTGTGCCGCGGCACGGCGACTGGATATTCATCGACTGGGGGCAGCTCGATAAAAACGGCGCGCACTGCTTCGAGCAGATCCTGCTCTGGCGCGTATATCGGTGCATGGCGCTGCTCGGCGCCGAAATGGGCGAGCCCGATACCTATACCCCTTTGGCGGACGCCCTGCGCGCGCGGGTGATCGATACGTTCTGGGACGAAGAAAAGGGCGCGTTCATCGACAGCGCCTCTTCCGGCAAACGCTTTGTTTCCCGCCAGACCAACGTGTTCGCGGTTTTATATGATTTTGTGGACGGCGCGATGCGGCGGAGCGTGATCGAGAACGCGCTTCTGAACCCCGATCTGCCCGCGATCACCACGCCGTATTTCAAGCTCTACGAGCTGATGGCGCTGTGTAAGATCGGCAAAATCGAACAGGCGCAGGATTATATCGCCTCTTACTGGGGCGGCATGCTGCAGGCGGGCGCCACCTCCGTATGGGAGGCGTACGATCCCGATGAGCAGGGGGCGGAGCACTACGCGATGTACGGCTCGGCCTACGGCAAATCGCTGTGCCACGCCTGGGGCAGCGGCCCGATATTGCTGCTGTGCAGATACTGCGCCGGGGTGGAATACCTCGGCCCGTCGGCGTTCCGCGTTTCTCCGCGGCCCGGGCGGTATGCCGCTTTCAATGCGCGGGTCCCCGTGGGCGAGGGCGAAGTGACCGTCGAGTATCGCAAGCCCGTTATCACGGTACGCGCGAGCGTGCCCGGCGGCTTGTTTTTCGACGGCGCTGCCGAAACCCCGCTCGCCCCGGATGAGACCTATACTTTCATTCTGTAAAGATCCCTGAAAGCGAACCCCCGTTGTGAAAAAGAGTAAACCGCAGAAAGGTAAGAAGATATGGAAACCGTATACCAGATTTTGAAAATGTTTTTCGTTGTGTTTTTCCTGTTCGGGCTGACGTTTGCCTCCGCCCCCGCGGGCGGGGACTTTGCGCCTGCCGCGCCATGCGAGCCCGGCGACCCCGAGAAGTATCTGCAGATCTCCGCCGACGGCGAGGGCTTCGATACCTGGCGTCCCGTCAACACGAAGGGCGGATACCGTTACGGCCCGTCCATGATCCTGAACGCGGACGGCAGCCTCGACGTCTGGAGCGCCGCCAACGGCCCCGGCGATATCGTGGACGTGGTCACCTACAAGCGCCTTTCCGAAGGCGGCGCGAAGAGCACGGGCGAGGTGATCGCGCTCAAGCCCACGGCGGACAGCTACGACTGGAAGTGGACCTGCGATCCCGGCGTGATCAGATTCGGCGGGTATTATTACATCGGCTACACCACCACGCTGGACGAGCGCGGCGTTGCAAACGTCGTGTGCGTCGCCCGCGGCAGGACCCCCACCGGCCCCTTCGAGAAATGGACCGGCGCCGGGTGGGGCGTTGAACCCGCGCCGCTGATCGAATACACCGGCAACCCCGAGTGCTTCGGCGTGGGCGAGCCCTCCTTCGTGGTTGTGGGCGATACGCTGTATATCTACTATACCTGGGCGGATGAGCGCGGCGCTTCCACCCGCGTCGCCACCGCGGACGCGACGGACGAAAACTGGCCCGCGACGCTCGTGTATCACGGCGAGTGCATCCCCCCGAAAAACGGCGGCGACTCCGCCGACGTGAAGTATGTTGACGCATTCGGCCGTTTCGCGGCCGTGTTCACCGAAAAACGCTTTTCGGACGACAGCTACGTGGCGGTGTGGGAATCCTTTGACGGCCTTACGTTCCGGCCCTGCGGCCTCGTAAAGGCAGATACGGCGAAGAAGCTGCACAACTGCGGCATCTCCGGCAGAGCGGACGGCCACATCGGCGCGGGCGACACGGTGTATCTCTCTTACGCCTACGGCGGCGCGGGCAACGGCGAGTGGGGCAACTGGGCCACCCGTATGCATACGGTCACGCTCTCGCTCTCGGACGCCCCGTTCACGGACGACGCCTCGGTTGAAAACGCCGATATCACCGTGGAGCGCAAAAACGTGAAGATCATCCCCGAGGTGATGACGGTAAAGGCCGAAAATCAGGTGTATCGGCTTACCGATGAAAGCGTGCGGGTCTGGGCCATGGCGTTCGACGCGGACGGTTACTGTTTCCCCGTGCTCTCCGGCGTCACGTTCGACGGCTACGATCCCTCGGTCGTCAGGATCGTCGGCTCGCGCATATATCCCGTGGGCGAGGGCAGGACCCGCGTTTACCTGCGCTGGCACGGCTTCTCGGGCGACTTCGTGGTCTACGTTGATCCCGCCGAATAAAAAGGAGGGTCGTTTTATGGATCCGGCTTCTGTTTTCGCATCCGCAAAGTGGGTCGGGCCGCCGGAACCGGCGGACGTCCCGGTCTATATCCTCCGCGGTTCCTTTTCCGTGGGAACCGTGAAAAAAGCCGCGCTCCGGGTCGTGGGGCTCGGCTTTTTCGAGTGCTTTCTCAACGGCGTACGCGTGTCGGAAGACCGCTTTCTGCCGCTGGTTACCGATTACGAGCCCCGGGCGGATTACCCCGCGGGCGAAACGCTGACCGGGCACCGGATATTGGTGCCGGAATACGATGTTTCTTCGTATCTGTGCGCCGGTGAGAACCGCGTCGTTATCCATTTCGGCGGCGGCTGGTACGACCGGCCCGGCGACGAAGCCCGCTTCGGTACCGCCAAGGCCGTATGGCGCGTGTTCGGCGAGGACGCCGCCGGTCCGTTTGACTTCGGTTCCTCCGAAGCGGACCGGATCTCGGGCAGCTTCCTCACCGCGTACCGGTTCACGAAAGGGGAGGCGCAGGATCTGCGCTGTCCCGCCGTTCGGGCGTTCCGGTATGATTTTGACGATACCGCGTGGCCCTTTGCCGTACCGGCGTCCGCGCCCGAAACGGATTACTTTTTCTCGGATTGCCCGCCGGACCGCGTCTGCGATGTGATCCGGCCGGTGCGCGTGGGCGAAACCGGAAACGTGTTCGACTGCGGCGTGAATTTAACGGGCACGCCGGTGCTCCGGCTGTACGGCGGGGCGGGGGAGACCGTTTCCGTCCGTTTTTCCGAAGAGCGCACGCCGGACGGGTCGCCGGATGAAGCCTACGTTCACGGCCAGTATCTCACGTTCGTGTGCGGCGGCGGCGAAACGCAGGCGCGGGCGCTGTTTACGTGGTTCGGCTTCCGGTATTTTGAAGTGGAAGGCCCCGCAGATGTGACGTGCGTTGAAGCGGTGCATGCCGACGTTCCCGCCGCGGCGGGCTTCAGGTGCGATAACGGCACCCTCAACTGGCTGCACGGCGCGTTCGTCACCACGCAGCTGATGAACATGCACGCCGGTATCCCCTCCGATTGCCCGCACCTCGAGCGCCGCGGCTACACCGGCGACGGGCAGCTTGCCTGTCACGCGGCGATGACCGTGCTTCACGCCGAGGCGTTTTACCGCAAATGGATCGGGGATATCCGTGACTGTCAGGACCTTCTCACCGGCCACGTGCAGTACACCGCGCCCTACGTGCGCTCCGGCGGCGGTCCCGGCGGCTGGGGTTGCGCCATCGTGGAGGTGCCTTACCGGTTCTATCTCCATTACGGCGACGCGGGCGTGCTGAAGGATTGCTACCCGCAGATGCTGCGGTATTTCGATTACCTCGAGAATAAATCTGTAAACGGCCTCGTGACCGCCGATAAGCCCGGCGAGTGGTGCCTCGGCGACTGGTGCACGCCGGAAGCGGTCATTCTGCCGCCGCCCTTTGTGAACAATTACTTCTATATCAAATCCCTGCAGCGCTGCGTTTCGATCGCCCCGCTGGTTGGCAGAGAAGCGGATCTCCCGCTGCTGCGCTCGCGCATCGAAGAGCGCAAAAACGCGCTTCTTGCGGCCTATTATAACCCGATGGACGGCAACTTCCTCGGGGGCAGGCAGGGCGCGAACGCCTTCGCGCTGGATATCGGCCTCGGGGACGAGCGCACCTTCCGCAATCTCGAAGCGTATTATACGGCGCTCGGCGGCTTCGATACCGGCATCTTCGGCACGGATATCGTCACCAGGGTGCTCTTTGAACGCGGAAACGGCGATCTGGCGGTGCGTCTGCTTACGTCCGAAAGCCCGCATTCGTTTGCCGCGATGAAGAACCGCGGCGCCACCACGCTGTGGGAGTATTTTCCCGGCTCTCTGCGCGACCGCTCGCACAGCCATCCCATGTTCGGCGCGGTCGCCGCGTATCTGTACGATTATCTTCTCGGCGTCCGCCAGCCGCAGGGGGAGGCGGGCTACCGTTCTCTTGAGATATCGCCCTGCTTCGTTTCGTCGCTTTCGCGCGTTTCCGGTTACCGCGATCTGCCCGCCGGACGCGCGGCGGTCTCGTGGGAGCGCGCGGGAGAAAAAATCCGGCTTTCCGTTACGCTGCCGCCGCGGCTGCCCGCCGTGCTGCTGATCGGCGAAAAGCGCGTCCCGCTCGCCGAAGGCGAAAACGATTTTATTATTTAACATGATTCGGCCCGCCGTGCGTCTTCCCCAAAAGAACCACGGCGGGCTGTTTTTGTTTTGTACGGTCATCGGGTGAAACCGTTCGGCCTGTTATCCTTTTACGCGGGTCAGCACGATCTGTCCGCCGGAAGCCTCGGTCTCGTTCTGCCACAGCAGCGCGCCGTCGTCGGTGAACTGCATCCTGCCGATCCCGTTTTCGTACACGGTTTTACGGCCCGTTTCCGCGCCGTCTTCGCTGTAAGTGATCTCCTCCTTAACGGCGTCCTTGTAGTTCACCCGGTAGGTGTCGCCGCTGTAATAACCGGTGATCGTCCATTCATACCCCACGTTTCCGTCGGGTTCTGCCGTAACGGTAAAGGTCAGCTCGCCGTCCGGGGCCTGCTCCACGTTCACGGTGTAGCCGCTGTTCCGGTAGACGCCGAGAAACGCTTTCGCCGGAACGTTTCCTTCGCTTTCGTTTTCTGCCCCGTCCGTTTCTTCTTCGGTCGGAGCGGGTTCGGTTTCCGTTTCGTCCGGAACGGCGGCGCTTTGCGTCTCGCTGCTTTCGGTTGCTTTTTCCGTTTCCGTGCCGCTCGTCGGCGCCGCGGTTGAAGCGTCCGTTCCCGTCGGCGCGGGCGGCTCTTTTTTGCAGGCGGCAAACAAACAGGCGCAAACGGCGAAGCAGAGCGTCAATGCCGCGATCATTTTTTTCATCTGTAAAACCTCCT
>JAFRSZ010000088.1 GCA_017439205.1 Clostridia bacterium | reverse complement strand
ATTTGTCGGGCTATGCCCGACAGCGATATGAATTCCTTGCGGAATTCGCGATATATCCCTTCGGGATGCGATATGCTTTTGCATCCTCGCCAAAGGCGAGATATGCAAAAAAGCGCGATATGTCCCTTCGGGACGAGAAAAAGGAATTCATATCATATCGCACGTGAGCGTACGCGAGCGTATATCGCATTTGAGAAGCAAATATATCGCATCGCCGTAAGTCGATATATCGCAATAAACCCGTTATCTCGACAAACTGAAATTTGAAAGGACTCTGATATTATGCTCTCAATATCTCATCTTACAAAAACCTTCGGCGATAAGGTTGCCGTGGACGACCTCTCGCTGCACATCGCGCCGGGGGAGATCTACGGCTTCATCGGCCACAACGGCGCGGGCAAGACCACCACGCTGCGGTCCGTTGTAGGCGTGCAGCAGTTCGACGCGGGCGAGATCCGCATCGGCGGCGTGTCGGTCAAAGAGGACCCCATCGCCTGCAAGAAGATGCTGGCGTACATCCCCGACAACCCCGATCTTTACGACTACATGACCGGCATTAAATATCTGCATTTCGTGGCGGATATCTTCGGCGTGCCCACGGACGTGCGCGCGCAGCGGATCGGCGATCTGGCGGCGAAGTTCGAGCTCACAAAAGACCTGTTTAGCCCCATCGCGGCGTATTCCCACGGCATGAAGCAGAAGCTCGCCATCATCTCGGCGTGGCTGCACGAGCCGAAGCTGATCGTGATGGACGAGCCCTTTGTGGGGCTGGACCCCAAAGCGGCGCATATCCTCAAAGAGATGATGCGTGACGTGTGCGACAAGGGCGGCGCCATTTTCTTCTCCACGCACGTGTTGGAGGTGGCGGAAAAGCTGTGCGACAAGATCGCCATCATTAAGCTCGGCAAGCTGATCCGCACCGGCACGATGGACGAGGTGACAGGGGACGATTCTCTTGAAGAGGTGTTCCTCGAGCTGGAGGACGCGTCATGCTGAAGGTTCTGATCAAAAAACAGTTTGCCGAGATGTTCCGCGGCTTCTTCTACGATCAGAAGAAAAAGGCCGCCCGGTCGAAGGGCTCGGCGGCGCTGTGGATCGTCATGTATGTGATTCTTACGGTCGGCATTCTGGGCGGTATGTTCACCGGCGTTTCGCTGAGCATGTGCGGGCCGTTGGTCGAGGCGGAGCTCGGCTGGCTCTATTTTGCGGTGCTCGGCCTCATTTCGGTTTTTCTGGGCGTGTTCGGCAGCGTGTTCAGCACCTATCAGGGGCTGTATCTCGCCAAGGATAACGATCAGCTTCTTTCCATGCCCATTCCGGTGCGCCTTATCATGATCTCGCGTCTGCTGGGCGTGTATCTGCTGGGGCTGATGTACAGCGCGCTGGTGATACTTCCGGCGATCGTCGTTTATCTGATCACGGCGCCGTTCCGGGCGCTCGGGCTTTTGGGCTGCGTCGTTCTGCTCATCGTGATCTCGCTTTTGGTGATGGCGCTCTCGTGCGCCCTCGGCTGGGTCGTGGCGAAGATCAGCGTGCGCCTCAAAAACAAGAGCTTCGTAACGGTGCTGCTCAGCCTTCTGTTTATCGGGCTGTATTACTTTGTGTATTATAAGGCGACGGATCTGATCCGGTCGCTGGTCACGAACGCCGCCGTATACGCAGAAAAGATCAAGGGCGCGGCTTACGGACTGTATCTGTTCGGCAGAGTGGGCGAGGGGTATCTCCTTGCCATGGCGCTGTTCGCCGCGGGATCGGCGGGGCTGTTCTTCTTGACGTGGCACGTGCTGTCCCGCAGCTTTCTGCAGATCGTTTCCGCGGGGGCGGCGAAGGCGAACGTAAAGTACCGCGAGCGCCGTTTTACGCAGAAAAGCCCGAACGCCGCGCTGTGCCGCCGCGAATTCGCCCGTTTCTTCTCGAGCCCGAACTATATGCTCAACTGCGGCCTCGGCACGCTGCTGCTGCCCGCCGCGGGCGTGGCGCTGCTGCTGAAGGGCGGCGAGTTCTCCTCCGCGCTAGGTTCCGTGTTCGGCAGCGTTGAAGCGGTCCCGCTGCTGGTCTGCGCCGCCGTGTGCATGATTGCCTCCATGAACGATATCGCAACGCCAAGCGTTTCACTTGAGGGCAAAAGCCTTTGGCTCGTGCAGAGCCTGCCGGTCACAGCGTGGCAGGCGCTCAGGGCAAAGCTCGCCCCGCAGCTTCTGCTCACCCTGCCCGCAATGGCGTTCTGCCTCGTCTGCGCCGTCGCCGTAACGCCGGGCAGTATCGCCGCGCGGACGCTGGGCTGCCTCACCGCTCTTGCCTTCGGCGTGTTCAGCGCGCTGTTCGGCCTGTTTCTGGGGCTCAAAATGCCGAATCTGGACTGGACCAACGAAACCGTGCCCATCAAGCAGAGCATGAACGTGATGATCGCCATGTTCGGCGGCTGGGGCTTCTCGCTGCTGCTCGGCGGCGGCGGACTGCTGCTGCTGCAGTTTGTGTCCCCCGCCGTGACCCTCGGCGTGTTTTTCGCGCTGCTCACCGGCGCGTCGCTGCTGCTCCTGCGCTGGCTCAAAACCAAAGGTGCAGCCCTGTTTGAAGCGCTGTAACGGAGATCGTCTTTTTTCCCTGATTCAATCAATGGCTTTTTGCGCGAAAGCTGTTGATTTTTTTTATTTGACTCTATATAATATCATTGGGTTGTTATAAAATAAAAACAAAACCGGAACGGAGGCGTCTCTGATGGAGCAAACAACAGGCAAACGTCGTTGTTTTCAGTGCTTCGACCTGTTGGCCATCGTTTTTGTGATTCTTTTGCTGGTCTATTT
>JAFRSZ010000087.1 GCA_017439205.1 Clostridia bacterium | reverse complement strand
GAAAAATATATTTGACTAATCTATTTTTATCATATATAATATAAAGTACCGAAATTTTTACATGAAATGAGGAAAAACGTATGGGTAAACCGGCCGCGCATTCCAATGTGGCAACCTACACAAGAAAGGAGCTCATAGGGTTCCTTACCGGTCTCGCCGGGCAGAACATCATTTACAACATTATCGCTTCGGGTCTCGCGTTCTATTTCCAGAGCGTCATATTCACTCCCGTTGCGGCGTATACCGCCTTTTTTGCCATCGCCAGAGTATGGGACGCGGTCAACGACCCGATGATGGGCACGATCGTAGACAAAACCAAGACCAAGTGGGGCAAGTGCAAGCCCTATCTGCTGTTCGTTCCCGCCGTGATCATGGTCACAACGATCCTGCCGTTCATCAACAGCATGTACGCCGAGCCGATCAACAAGTATTACGTTCAGTTTGCGGCGGACAGTTCGGTCGTTGCGGAGTATAACGAAAGTCTTCTGCAGGAGGCCTTCAGTTATGAAGATAAAGACAATCCCGAGCTGAACGGCAATTACGTTCTCGTCCCCGCGGCGGGCACGTGGGATCTGCAGAAGGACGACAGCGGCAACTATCTGATCGACGACGCCGGCAACATGGTGAAAAACGACGCCGTGATCTTCAAGGTGACCGAGGGCGAAAACGGCGCGAAGACCTATACGAAGGTTGAAGATCAGACCGCGGGCCTTACGCTGATACAGCGCTTCCAGGAAGAGAAGGGCATCGTTAAGAAGGTCGGCGCCAAGGCCGTGCTGATCATCGCATGGGCGGCCTTCTCCTACATCCTCTGGGGCATGACCTACACCATCGGCGACATCCCGCTGTGGGGCGTTACCAGCCTGATGACCGAAAGCCAGGAAGACCGCGCAAAGGCGCTCACCCTTGCCCGTGCCGTGGCCAACGTGGGCATGATCGGCACGCTGTTCACAATGATCGCGCCCTCGTTCAACGGCATGTTCATGTCAAAGGGCATGGATCAGGCGCACGCGCTGCGGTTCTCTTATATCACGCTCGCCGTGGTAATGACGGTGTTCGCGTCTGTCCTCTTCCAGGTGGCCGGGTTCGCCGTGAAAGAAAAGGTGACCCCGAAAAACGAAAAACGCTACACGATCAAAGAGAACTTCAAGATCATGTTCGGCAACAAGCCCTTCCGTCAGATCCTTATTTCCGGTATCCTCAGAAGCCCCATCCAGCTGCTCGGCATCATCGCCATGACGCTGATCATGTATTACTTCTTCAACAACGATATCGGCGCTACGCTTGCAAGTGAAGGCGGCGCGCTGATCGGAAAGATCGGCGTGCTTGTGATAGGCCTCTTCGGCGGCATGATCGGCTTCCCGCTGTTCGCGCCGAAGCTGATCCAGAAATACGAAAAGAAGAATCTCTACAATTTCTTCTCGCTGATCGGCGCCATCCCCTTCGCGCTCATCTTTGTGCTCTTCCTCGCGTTCAAGGGCAACATTCTCACCTGGCCCGGCATGATCATCATGAGCGTGCTCTTCTTTATGGCGGGCGCCTCCATGGGCTCGCTGAACGTGCTGCAGAGCGTTATGATCGCGGACTGCGTAGACTATGAGGAATACCACACCGGCGTCCGTCCGGACGGCGTCTTCTTCTCGGGCCAGAGCTTCATCACCAAGCTTTCCGCCGGTATCGCAACGCTGATCTCCGGCGCGGTCTACGGCTTCGTGGGATTCTCCGATTCCAAGATCACGTTCCTGAATAACGCTTTGATCGCGGGCGCAGATTTCAAAACCTTCAATCCGTTCACGCTGGGCGGGGCCGAAGTGGGCAAGTTCTCCGCCGCCATGTTCTTCCTGATCTCCATCCCCCCGGCGATCGGCATGGTGCTCGCAGCCATCCCCACGCTGAAATACGCGATGAGCGACGCGGAGCATACCCGCATGCTGGACGAACTGAACGCCAAGCGCAACGCGGAGAACGCAGATTCAGAATAAGCTTTGCCCGCATACGAATCACAGAAAACCGATCCCTTTCCCCCTCGTCGGGAAGGGGATCTTTTCGTCGGTAAATTGGAATTTAGCGCACTGTTCAATTAACAATTAACAAAGAACAATTAACAATTTCGGAAAACGCTGGCGCGTTTTGATTCTTCCGTAGGGGGCGGCGTCTCGACGCCCCGCAAACCATAGAATTCAACATATGTTAATTACATACGAATATGTTGGTAATTCGCTTTGTAAATAATGGTTTCAAACAATATACTTGGCGGGGCGTCGAGACGCCGCCCCCTACGGTGAGGTGGTTCAAACCGCGCGATAAACTGAAATTTGCCGAAATGTTGCGGTTGCCGTCCGCAAAAAAGCTCTTGACAAAACCGTTTTTTTATGTTATAGTATCGCCTGTAAAGCACAGTTCTTTACACACAAACTTCAGAGGAGAGGCGCTACTTATGGCAAAGAATCTTGAGATCACCATATTGATGGATTTCTACGGCGATATGCTCACGGCCAAACAGCGGGAGTTTCTGGATCTCTATTATAACGAGGACCTGTCGCTTGCCGAGATCGCGGCGAACGTGGGCATCACCCGGCAGGGCGTGCGCGACGCCATCAAGCGCGCCGAATGCCAGCTGATCGAAATGGAAGAGCGCCTGAAGCTCGTTTCGCGTTTCAGAGAGGTGCAGAAGGGGCTCGAAGAGATCATGGACTGCGCCACCCGCATCAGCGCCGAAAACCGCAAGAGCGGCTTATCGCGCGAGATCAACGATCTTACCGTGCGCATCAAATCCATCGCGATCTCGTTGTCGGAATAAACGAACCGGTTCGGAGCCGTTTCAATTTTTAATTCGGAATTCGGAATTCGGAATTATTTCAGAGCGAAAAGTTTCGATTAGACCTCTGTCACCGATGTTTTTTACGATCAAAACACGAAGTGTTTTCCGAAATTGTTCATCGTTCATCGTTCATTTTTCATTATTTTCATCCTTCATCCCTGATTTCTATTTTCCTCTTTGTTTTCGGAGGTTTTTCCCATGGCATTCGAGGGTTTATCAGATAAATTAGACGCCGCCTTCAAGAAGCTGAGAAGCAAGGGCTCGCTCACCGAAGCCGACGTAAAAGAAGCCATGCGCGAGGTGCGTCTGGCGCTGCTCGAGGCGGACGTCAGCTACAAGGTGGCCAAGGATTTCACCAACCGCGTCACCGAAAAGGCCATCGGCGCGAAGGTGACCGAAAGCCTCACCCCGGCGCAGATGGTGATCAAGATCGTAAACGAAGAGCTCACCGCGCTGATGGGCGGCACTGCCACGCGCCTGAACACCGCGCCCCACCCGCCTACGGTGGTGATGATGTGCGGCCTGCAGGGTTCCGGTAAAACCACCCACTCCGCCAAGATCGCGAAGCGCCTGAAATCGCAGGGGCACCGCCCGCTGCTGGCGGCCTGCGACATCTACCGTCCCGCGGCCATCAAGCAGCTGCAGATCGTGGGCGAACAGGCCGGCGTGCCGGTGTTCGAGATGGGGCAGATCAGCCCCGTCACCATCGCCACCGAGGCCATCAAGCTGGCGAAGGATCGCGGTTACGACTACGTATTTCTCGATACCGCCGGCCGGCTGCACATCGACGAGCAGCTGATGCAGGAGCTCAAAGAGATCAAGGCCGCCGTTCACCCGCACGAGATATTGCTGGTGGTGGACGCGATGACCGGTCAGGACGCCGTGAACGTGGCTTCCACCTTCAACGAAGCGCTGGGGCTGGACGGCCTCGTGCTCACCAAGATGGACGGCGATACCCGCGGCGGCGCGGCGCTTTCCGCCAGAGCCGTGACCGGCAAGCCGATCAAATTCGTGGGTATCGGCGAAAAGCTGGACGACCTCGACGTGTTCCATCCGGACCGCATGGCCTCCCGTATTCTCGGCATGGGCGACGTGCTCTCGCTGATCGAAAAGGCCGAGACCACGCTGGACGAAAAGCGCGCCGAAGAGCTCGAGAAGAAATTAAGAGAGAATAAATTCGATCTCAACGATCTGCTGATGCAGATGGAAGAGATGAAAAAGATGGGCTCCATCAAGGACCTGCTCGGCATGATCCCGGGCGTGGGCAAAAAGATCAAGGACGTGGATATCGACGAGCGCGCCTTCGATAAAACCAAGGCCATCATCTATTCGATGACGCCCATAGAGCGCGAAAAGCCCGATCTCATCAATCCCTCGCGCAAACGCCGCATCGCCTCGGGCTGCGGCATGCAGGTGGAGGACGTGAACCGCCTGCTCAAGCAGTATAAGCAGATGCAGCAGATGTTCAAGCAGTTCGGCGGCAAGGGCGGCAAAAAGAAGATGCGCCGCATGATGCCCGGCGGCTTCCCCGGAATGTGATTCAATTCGGAATCAGGCGTTAGGAATGGTTTTAATCTGAATTCAAAATCATCTCCGCTCTCCGCTCTTAAAACAATTCCGCATCCCACTGTCCACCGGCCACCGGCCACTAGCCACTAGCCACT
>JAFRSZ010000086.1 GCA_017439205.1 Clostridia bacterium | reverse complement strand
GAGGAATTCGTAGACGGCTTCGTCGCCCGAGAAGACCATGCGGATGGTCTCGTGGAGCGGTTCGCCGGTCACGGCGGTCAGCGTGTCGCCCGAGAGGACGCCGTCGAGCGAGCCCTGGAGGCTCTGGATGCGGACGGCGTTCCCTTCGAGCGCGACCAGTTCGAGCGCCTGGGCGCCGGTCTCGTCGAGCCAGCAGCCGAGAGGGGAGGAACTCTTTTCGCAGCCCGAAAGCGCGAGCAGCGCGAACATGGCGGTGCCGCCCCGGGGCAGACGTTTTGAGGCAAGGCTGAACGTGCCGGGCCACATGACGCCCACGCCGAGCCCCGTCAGCGCGCACCCGGCAAGGCTCAGAAGCGGCCACGGAGAGAGAGAAGCAAGCAGATAGGAGAATACGCACAGGCAGCCCGAAACGAGCATCGCCTTTTCGAGCGGCAGCTTCGAGCCGCGTTTTCCGTAAAACAGACGCGCTCCGCCCATCAGCACGGCGAACAGCATCGGTCCCGCAAGGTCGCCCGCCGTCTTGCTCACGCCGAGCCCCGTTTCGGCAAACGCGGAGGCCCACTGGCTCACCGCGAGCTCGCCCGCGCCTGCGGCGAACATCATTAAGGTAAAGATAATAAAATATTTATTTGAAAAAAATTCTTTAAGAGACATTCCGCGGTCTCCCTCCGCCAGCAGACGCGGCAGCGGCGTGCGCAGGAACACGAAGGCGTTGGCAAACGGGAGCGCCGCCCAAACGAGCGCCAGCCAGCGCCAATGCTCCCTGCCCGCCAGCGCAAAGAACACCGTGGAGAGCAATACCACGCCCGCCTGCCCCCAGCAGTAAAAGGAATGCAGCAGGCTCATGGCGCTCTCTTTGTTCGGCGTGGGGCAGGCCTCCATGATCGGGCTCACAAGCACCTCGATCAGCCCGCTGCCGACCGCGCTGATCACCACCGCGATCATGATCCCGGCGTAGGGCGGCAGAATGTACGGCAAAAACGCGAGCGACGCCAGCCCTACCGCGGAAAACACGTGCGCGGCGACCACGCAGACGCGGTAGCCGATGCGGTCCACGAACAGCGCGCCGAACAGATCCACCGCGAGCTGGGTCAGAAAATTGACCGTGATCAGCAGCGTGATCCGCCCGAGCGGCAGCGCGAAGCTCCCCTGCCACGTAACGAACAGCAGCGGCGCGAAATTATTGATGATCGCCTGCACCACGTATCCGGCGAAGCAGGCGCGCATGGTGGTTTTGTAATTGCACGTCATGGGTTTCTCTTTCCTTCGGAACTCTTGGCCGAACGCCTTGATTGTAACACACGGAGCAAAAAAGGTAAACACCCAATTTGCCGAAACAGCGTCTTTTTTTGCGAAAAAAAGCTTGACATACCAATTATATAAATGTATACTAAGAAACCAAATAAAATAAAAATACATTATATTATTAAAAGAAAAAATTACAATTTTGCAAATTCTATTTACAACAATCGATCTGTGTGGTAAAATCTTCTATAAGAATAAATAATAATTCTTGGAAACGCATAGATATTTTCAATGAATTCTATTGAAATTCCGCAAAAACTGTGGTATGATAATTTTATGTCAAAAACTGTAGTTTGCGCCGCGGCAAGCCGTGACAGCATATTACAGACGGTTTATCCGAACGGCATATATGTCGGAAGGAAGCTTCCGAAGCATATAGAGAACAGGGTTTGCGAGCAGGGTTTGCGCGGAGATCCGCCAAAATCCGAACGGAAAGAAACCCTGTAACCATCATCCAGATGCAAACGCTTGATTTTTTGAAGGAAAGAGGTGTATCGCGGGATCACTGAGTTCATCGACGGGCAGAGCCCGAAAAAAAGGGGGTCCCCGCTCCCCGAAAACGTCGGATACCGGCGGCGAAAACGGTTCGCGCTCCGGTTTCGGCGAAAAACAACAAACAGAACCGTAGAATCACAATGCGGAACCCGATCATATTATCAGCGGTTCCCGGGAGGAAATTTGATGAAAAAGATTCTTGCAATTGTTTTAGCTTTGACTTTTGTACTTCTGATGGCGTCCTGCGGCGGCAAGACGACCCCGTCCGACAACAGCACCACTGCTCCGGCGAATCCCACGGACGCCACCCCCGTTGCGGACGACAAGACCACGGTCGATTCCTACAGCATGCTTTACGAGTTCAACATCACCACGCTGGATTAT
Organism: Clostridia bacterium; assembly: GCA_017439205.1. GTDB lineage: Bacteria > Bacillota > Clostridia > Oscillospirales > Acutalibacteraceae > RUG806. The sequence goes on along the minus strand of JAFRSZ010000086.1, from coordinate 5,571 downwards.
CTCTACGATAACCACAGCACCAACGGCGACTTCACCAGCAACTTCACCGAGGGCCTTCTTACCCAGGATTCCCACGGCAAGCTGGTTGCCGGTATGGCCACCGAATGGGCGCCCAACGACGACGCTTCCGAGTGGACCTTCACCATCCGTGACGACGCTGTGTGGGCTACCGCTGCCGGCGAAGAATACGCTCCCGTTACCGCGGAAGACTTCGTTACCGGTCTGAAGCACGCCGCCGATTCCCAGAGCCTTGTTCTCAACCTGGTCAAGGGCCTGATCAAGGGCCTTGCCGAGTATGCGGACGGCACCGGCACCTGGGAAGACGTGGGCATCAAGGCTGAAGGCAACAAGCTGACCTACACCCTTACCGGCCCCTGCGGCTATTTCGACGGTCTCACCACCTACAACGTTCTCAGACCTCTGAACGCTGAATTCCTTGAGTCCCAGGGCGAAAAGTTCGGCGCTGTGGATCCCGCTTCCATCCTTTACAACGGCTGCTACATCCTTTCTTCCGTTGTTCCCGGCCAGGAAGTTAAGTTCGACGCCAACCCGCTGTATTACGATAAGGACAACGTACACGTTCAGCACGTGACCGTTACCTATACCGACAACAAAGATCCCATGCAGAACTTCAACATGTATGTAAACGGCGAAGTTACTGCCACCGCGATCCAGCTCGGCCAGCCCGAGATGGTTTCCAAGGCCAACGAGCTCTTCCCGGATAACCAGTACAAGAGCATGACCACCTCCACCTCCTTCTGGGGCGCCTTCAACTGGGACAGACAGTCCTACGCTCTGTGGACCGACGCCAACAAGAGCACCACTGCCAAGGAAACCGATCAGCAGAAGGCTGACACCCATGCCGCCATCCTCAACAAGAACTTCCGTCTTGGCGTTTATGCCGCTTATTCCGAGAAGGCCTACTACGAAGTAGCCCTTGGCGAGATCGCTGAAGACAGAGCCAGAAACACCCTGGTTCCCTACACCTTCTCTTCTCTGAGCACCGGCGAGACCTACGGTTCTCTGGTAACCAAGTATCTGGAGCAGGAGAACGATATGTTCGCGGGCATCGACCTGAACGACGGCCAGGACGCCTGGTACAACCCCGAGAGAGCTGTTAAGTTCATGGAAATGGCCAAGGAAGAGCTGGGCGACGCTGTTGCCGAGTGGCCCGTACATCTTGATATCGTTGAAAACGGCACCGATGAGCAGGGCAAGAACATGGCCCTCGCCATGCAGAAGTCCATCGAAGACGCCATCGGCGATTACGTGAAGATCGACCTGGTCTTCATGGACACCGAAGAACAGATGCAGGATGCTTACTACACCAATGAGCGCGGCGAAGACAACTCCATGGACGTAGCCTTCGGCGCAGGCTGGGGCCCCGACTACGGCGATCCCTACACCTACATCCACTGCTTCGATCCCGTTGACGGCGACATGCTGCTCTATTCCGGTATCACTCCCGTGATCTCCGCTGATGTTGAGCGTCCCGAATCTCAGACCGAAGCTCTGAAGGCCATCGGTCTTACCGATCTCAAGGCTCTTATGGATCAGGCCAACGCTGCCACCGGCGACGAGAGAATCGATCTCTTCGCTCAGGTTGAGGCCAAGCTGCTTGCCAACGGTATCCTCAGACCCTTCGCCACCAGAGGCGCCGGTCTCACGGTATCCAACGTGAAGCCCTTCTCCGCCGGCTACGGCATGTACGGTCAGGCTTCTTACAACGTTGTTCCTTACTTCAAGTACATGGTTGTTTATGATAGCCCCATCACCGCTGCCGAGTACAATTCTGCGAAGGAAGCCTGGCTTGCCGGCAACTGATCGCTGAAGTCACCGCACAGCACATATTGACATATTGATCTAAATCAGGAATTGAGGGCTGGGAGAAGCTCATTCGTCCAGCTCTCAATTTTTATTGTTAGGAGTTGTTCCTATGAATAAGGGTTATATTCTGAAGAGACTGCTCAGATCAGCGATCTCCGTGCTCATTATCATGCTGATCGTCTTCACCCTGGTTTATACGCTCATTCCGCGCAACAGTATTTTCTCCAAAGACGACGGCTACAGAAAGCTTGCGTCAAAGCCGGATGAAAAAACGGAGTACATGTATAATATCTGGCAGAAGCTGGGCTATCTTACCTTTGTACGTTCTGCCGACGACTTCCAGGAGCTCTACGAAATGGGTTCTCCCGAAATGGAGGAAGCACTGAAGCCCGGGTCAAAGGCCGCGGAGGAGTTCAAGGCAAAATATGAGGCCCAGGGATATACGGTCGAAAAGTACCCCAAAAGCGGTCGTTACTATGCTTATAAGGATATCCCCATAATCCAGCATGTTGCGGTATGGCTCTCGAATCTGATCGAGATCGATACTCCATGGTCGGTGAAGGACGAAAACAATCCGGACCTGCACCGCGGGATCTCCCTCGGCAGGACCGAATCCGGAGGTCTCGCGCTGATCGGCAGCGGGACCAATCATAAGCATCTGATCTATTCCGACAGCCATTTCCCCTGGCTGCACCAGAACATCATCAAGCTCCAGTTCGGCGAGTCCTATCCCACCTATCAGGGGCTTGACGTTATGTCCGTTCTGTTCCAGAGCCAGGGCGCGGAAGTAAAAAGGCCCGTGACCTATGCCACCGGCAAAGAGGCCGAATCCGGCATCATTTTCGGCACGGAGACCTATAAAGCGGTTGTTGACCGCATGGACAAACAGAAATTTACAGATAATTACGCCAGTTACCAGGTGCAGAGGGACCAGCCCTCCATGATCGGAACGTCCTTTATCATCGGCTTTTTTGCCATGATCCTTTCTTACCTTATCGGCCTTCCCGTGGGGCTGCTGATGGCAAGGCGCAAGGACAAGCTTGCCGATAAACTGGGCATGATCTATATTATCTTTATCATAGCGGTGCCTTCTCTTGCGTATATCTACCTGTTCCGTTACCTGGCCACGGCGGCGTTCGATCTGCCGAGCGTGTTCACCACTTACGGCGCGAAGGACATCCGCTCGTGGATCCTTCCCACCATCTCCCTTGCGCTTCCGTCCATTGCCGGACTGATGCTCTGGACCAGACGCTTCGTTGTGGACCAGATGAGCCAGGATTACGTGAAGTTCGCAAAGGCCAAGGGTCTGAGCCAGAAAGAGATCTTCAACAGGCACATATTCAAAAACGCGTTTATCCCCACCGCGCAGGGCATTCCGGCCTCTCTTGCCGCGTGTCTTGCCGGCGCCATCATCACCGAATCCATCTACGCTGTGGGCGGCATGGGCAAAATGCTTCCCAACGCGATCCAGCAGTACAACAACGTGATGATCGTTGCTCTTGCTTTCCTGTTCTCCACCATTTCGGTGCTGTCCATCATCGCAGGCGACATCATCCTTACCAAAGTCGACCCGCGTATCTCGCTCACAGAAAAGGCAGGTAGATCATAATGGAAGAAAAAAACGTAACAGCCGTAAAAGATCCGTTCGGGTTTGCTTCCTTTGATAAATATGAGTCCGAGCATATCGCCGCGCCGCAGTATTCTTACTGGAAGAGTGTGTGGCGTACCTTTGTAAAGAACAGGTTTACGCTGGTCGTTGCCATTCTGATGCTGATTCTGGTGCTGTTCGCGCTGATCCAGCCCTCCATCTCCAAATACGATCCGCTGAACGCGCCGAACGTCAACGACGAGAGCATGAGATTCCTGAAGCCCAGCGCCGAGCATATCTTCGGCACCGACAACGTCGGCAACGAGGTTTTCGACGTGGTCTGGGCGGGCGCAAGAAACTCCATCGTCATCAGTTTCGTATGTACGTTCATCAACATGGTCATCGGCGTTGTCGTGGGCGCGCTGTGGGGTTTCTCCAAAAAGATGGATAAATGGATGATCGAGGTCTACAACGTCGTATCCAACGTGCCGTTCCTGCTGCTGGCCATGATCCTGTCTTACGTTCTGGGCGCCAGCATGAAGACCCTGATCTTCGTTATGTGCGTAACGGAATGGATATTTGTGGCGTTCTTTATACGAACGCAGGTTATGATCATAAGAGACAGAGAATACAATCTGGCCTCCCAGTGTCTGGGAACGCCGTTATGGAAGATCATTCTCAACAATATCCTTCCATACCTGATTTCGATCATCATCACCAGCGTATCCAGAGATGTCCCTGCCTTCATTTCCTATGAAGTCGCATTGTCCTACATGGGCGTCGGTCTCTCTGAAAAATACGCTTCCTTAGGCAAACTGATTCAGCAGTATTCGCCATACATGCTGACGGAGCCGTATCTGTTCTGGATCCCGGTATTTGCTTCTGCTGTCATCTCTGTTTCTCTGTATCTTGTCGGTCAGGCATTGGCGGATGCGTCTGACCCGAGAACGCATATGATTTAGGAGAACGTCATGGTAAACAATCCTATATTATCTGTAAAAAATCTTGAGGTTAAATTCAAAGTCAGAGACAGAGTTCTTACCGCTATAAGAAACATCTCCCTCGATTTTGAGGAACATAAAGTTGTCGCAATCGTCGGTGAATCCGGTTCCGGAAAGTCCGTCTTTACCAAGACGTTTACCGGTATGCTTGATATCAACGGTGAAGTCACGCAGGGCGAGATCTGGTTTGAAGGCCGCAACCTGATGGACATCAAGGACGACAAGGGCTGGGAAGAGATCCGCGGCAAGAAGATTGCCACCGTCTTCCAGGACCCGATGACGTCCTTAAACCCTGTACGTACGATCGGCTATCAGATCTCTGAAGTCATCATGAAGCATCAGGGCAAATCAATGGAAGAAGCGAAGAAGGAAGCTCTTGAACTGATGACCAAAGTCGGCATCAAGGATCCTGAAAGAAGATATGATGAATATCCGTTCCAGTATTCCGGCGGTATGAGACAGAGAATCGTCATTGCGATTGCTCTGGCCTGCCATCCGAAGATCCTGATCTGTGATGAGCCTACGACCGCTCTGGACGTTACGATCCAGGCGCAGATCATTCGTCTGATCAAGGACCTGGCCGAAGAATATCAGTTCACGACGATCTACATCACACACGACCTTGGCGTTGTCGCCAACGTCGCTGATTATGTCGCCGTCATGTATGCCGGTCAGATCATTGAATTCGGCACCGTCGATGAGATCTTCTACGATTCAAGACATCCTTATACATGGGGCCTCTTGAGTTCTCTGCCGCAGCTCGGCCTCAAGGGCGAAGAACTCTTCGCGATCAGAGGCACGCCTCCTTCACTGTTTGAAGAGGTCAAGGGCGATGCCTTTGCCCCCAGAAGCAACTATTCCATGAAGATCGACTTCATCAAGGAACCGCCGATCTTCGATATTACAGATACACACTGGGCGAAAACCTGGCTTCTTGATCCGCGGGCACCGAAGGTTGAACCTCCACTTGTCATCAGGACACTGCATCAGAGAATGCTGGATATGACCAAGAAAGGAGGCGTCTATGGAGAAAGATAACAGAGAAGTTCTGCTTGAAGTCAAAAACCTTGAAGTTACTTTCAACAACAGCAGAAAGAACAAAGGCTTCCGCGCTGTAAAGAACGCCAACTTCCAGATCTACAAGGGCGAAACTTT
>JAFRSZ010000085.1 GCA_017439205.1 Clostridia bacterium | reverse complement strand
GGCTATTCGCGGCCCAACATAGATCGGCTTCTGTGGCTGGACACGCAGGGGCTGATCCTCCCGAAGGTAAAGGCAGCCGTTGAAGAGATCATACGCGAGCCCTTCGTTTTCCCCGAGGATATTCTGAACGCGATACGGCGGGACGAAACCGCGTGGGAGCATTACGAAGCGTTCAGCGAACCGTATAAAAGGATCCGCGTGGCCTATATCGACGCCGCCCGGAAACGCCCGGCGGAGTTTGAAAAGCGGCTTTCGCATTTCATAAAAATGACGCGGGAAAATAAAATCATCACGGGCTACGGCGGCGTGGACAAATACTATCAATAACCGAACCCCGGAACGGGACCGCTCGTTTCGGGGCTTTTTATACGTTCGGGCCAGAAATCACATGCACGCCCGTGCACGGTTTTGCAAAAGTGTGCATTTCGCGTCCGCGGAGATTGACAAACGCCGCTCAGGGTTGAAATAATAAATAATAAAGAACCGGCGGCAGAGCGGAAAGACGCGCCGCCGGAACAAGGGGGAACCGCCATGAAGAAAACATTGGCCGTACTACTGACCTGCGCGCTGCTGCTTTCGGCCGTGCCGCTGTACGCTTCGGCAAAAAGCGGCAAACTGGACGAAGCGCTTGCCGCCGAGACCCGGGCGCTCGCCGTGGAGATCGAGGCCGAGGGGGTCGTGCTGCTGAAAAACGAAGACGGCGCCCTGCCGCTGCGCGGGAAACGCGTCAACGTGTTCGGCGCGGGCTCGGTGCTGCCCTTTTACGGCGGCGCGGGCTCCGGCGCGGTGACCACCGACGACCCGGTGAGCTTTTACGAGGCGCTGGAAACCGCGGGGGTCGCCTATAACCCCGCGCTGAAAAAGCTGTACGAATCGCACGTGCGCTCGTTCAACCCGAAAACGGACAACACCGTGATCAATAACCTTCTGCAGCTGGCGTTCGCCAAAAGCTCCCTTGAAGAGATGCCCGCCGCTTACCTTACGGACCGCGTGATGAGGGAAGCAAAGGCCTATTCCGATACGGCGCTGGTGGTGATCAGCCGTACCAGCGCGGAGGGGCGGGATCTTTCCGCCGATACGCTGCGGCTCACGGACAAAGAAAGAGCGCTGATGGAGACCGTAACCGCCTCGTTCCCCGAAGTGATCGTGCTGTTCAACACCGGCAACCTGATGGAAACGGGCTGGCTGGATACATACCCGAATATCAAAGCAGCGATGCTGCTGTGGATCCCGGGGGAATTCGGGCTTGAGGGCGCGGCGAAGGTGCTTTCGGGCGAAATAAGCCCCTCCGGAAAGCTTGCGGACACCGCCGCGTACCGCATTGAGGACCACCCCTCTTCGGCGTATTTCGGCACGTTCACCTACGACACCGGCGACCACTACGTGGAATACTGCGAGGGCATCTACACGGGCTACCGCTATTTTGAGACCTTCGCCCCCGAAAAGGTGCAGTATCCGTTCGGCTACGGTTTATCCTACGCCGCGTTTGAAAAGACCGACGCGGTTTTCACATTGGAGCAGGACGCCGTGCGCGCTGCCGTTACCATGACCAACACCGGCGGCTGCGCCGGAAAAGAGGTTGCCCAGCTTTATTACTGCCCGCCCTATACCCCCGGCGGCATTGAAAAGAGCGCCGTATCGCTCGGCGCATTCGCCAAGACAAGGCTTTTGCAGCCCGGCGAAAGCGAGCGCGTGGAGCTCGTACTCCCGCTGCGGCAGATGGCGAGCTACGACCAGAACAGCCGCGAAGCCTACGTGCTGGAGGCAGGAGATTACCGGCTGTTTCTGGGCGACGACGTGCGCTCTCCCTACGCCGAAGCGACCTTTGCGCTGCGGGAAACGGTTTACAAGACCGACGACGTCACCGGGAACGAAATACATAACCTGTTCGGTGAAGCGGACAACGGGATCTCGGTCCTCTCACGGGCGAACGGCGTACTGCCCCCCACAAGGGCTCTGGCGGCGGACGACGCCGTAAAAAACAAAGACGCGCTCCCCGCACCGGCCGCCGGAGGTGAAACGCCCAAAACGGGCGCGGCGTACGGCACGGTGATCACGCTGCGGGACGTGGCGGCGGACGAAACGAAATGGGAGGCCTTTCTCGACCAGCTCACCCTCGACGAAATGATCGACCTCGTGATCCATTCGGGGTATGAGACGCAGGGCGTGGAGCGGCTCGGCATCCCCGCCACCGAGGATAACGACGGTCCCAGCTCCGTAAAGGGACGCCACGGGCTCGTGTACGTGGACAGCGGCACCGCCTATCCGTGCGAGACGGCGATCGCCTGCACGTGGAACGCGCCCCTCGCCGAACGCATGGGCGAAGCCGCGGGCAGGGAGGCCGCCGATATGGGCGAGGACGTGTGGTACGCGCCCGGCATGAACCTGCACCGCAACCCGATGGGCGGCAGAAACTTTGAATACTTTTCGGAAGACCCGCTGCTCACCGGCGTAATGGGCGCGGCGATCGTTGCCGGAGCGAACCGGTACGAGCTGGTGACCACGGTGAAGCACTTCGCGCTCAACGACCAGGAGGCGCACCGCAACGGCCTGTTTACCTGGGCGGACGAGCAAACAATACGGGAGCTTTATCTGAAGGCGTTTGAGCCCGCCGTGAAGCAGGCGGGCACGGTGGGCGTGATGAGCGCCTACAACCGCCTCGGCGCGTGCTGGTGCGGCGGGAGCTCCGCGCTGCTGAAGGACCTGCTGCGCACGGAATGGGGCTTCAACGGGTACGTGATATCGGATTATTCCTCCAACTTCACGGGCTCCGGCTATATGAGCCCCGTGAACGCCGTTTACGGCGGCGGCGATACGATGCTCACCGGCATATGGTCGCTTCAGCGGACCCCGCACGTGATCGCGATGAAACAGGCGTACGCGCGCGACCCCGTCGGGTTCGGAAAAGCGCTGCGTGAATCGGTGCGCCACCTGTGCGAAGCAAAAATGCGCACGAAGGCGTTTCTGCACCCCGAGCGCACCTACGACGATTCGTTTATCGGCTCACTTGACGGCTTAAACGAATGGGAATTCACCTTCCCGTACCTGATATCGGTGATACGGTATATTCTGAACAACCTCGCGAACGTCGTGATCTACGCGTTCCGCTATATTCTGTAAAAAACGCCGTGCCGCGGAACAGCGGCACGGCACATCTTTTTTACATGACCCGTATCAGCACCATATACAGCACGGTACCCGCAACGATCGACAGGTACATGTTCTTTTTCACGGCCTGCAGTATCACGACCAGCGCGCCCGCGGCGAGTTCCGGTACGGCGAACGGGAACTGCCCGAAGGACGCATCCCTGAGGCAGTAGATCACCAGAACGGTCATGATCGCGGGCGGGAGCGCCCTGCCGAGGTAGCGCAGCGTTTTCGGCAGGGGACGTCTGCCGAACAGCAGAAACGGAAACGCGCGCAGCCCCAAGGTGACAAGCGCCGCCACGGCGATCGCGGCGATCGGGTAAACGGCGTTACTCATACGCGAGGCCCTCCTTTTTCTCGATGGGCCCGCGCAGCACGAGCAGCGCCGCAAGGCTGGCAAGAAGCGTCGGGACAAGGAAATACTCTTTCCCGAGCAGCAGGAAAAACCCGACCGCACAGGCGGCGGCGACCAGAAACGGCAGCTTCGTTTTATACTGCCGCCACTGGTCCGTAACTACAACGAGAAACAGCGCGACGGCGGAAAACTCGAAGCCGCGCATATCGAACTGCAGATACGAACCCGCGCACGCGCCGAGGGTGCAGCCGAGGATCCAGTACGACTGGTTGAGCATCGCGATAAAAAACGCGCATCTGTCTTCATCAAGCCCCTCGGGGTACCGCACGGAGCTGAGGATGGAATAGGTCTCGTCCGTGAGCGAAAAGATCATATACGGGTACCTTGCGCCCATTCTGCGGAACTTTTCAATAAACCCGATGCCGTAAAATATATGACGGGCGTTGATGAACAGCGACGTGAGCGCAATGGTAAGAAGCGACGCGCCGGACGCCATCAGCGGCACCATAACGAGCTGCAATGATCCGGCGAATATAAAAACGGCGGCAGCGGCGGAAAACCCCGCGCCGAAGCCCGCGTCGCTCATCAGAACGCCGAAGGCGACGCCGAGAAACAGATAGGTAAAGAATATCGGAACCGTCTGCTTCAGCGCAAACCGGAATTCCTTCAAGCCGATCCCCTCCCCTTGAAACGTTGCTGTATTTTCGTATTATACGCGAAATAACGGAGCGGGACAAGTACCTATCCATTCAAATGTGTAAAGACGTACATCATTTTTGCCGGCGACACCATCGGATTGTTCACGATTTGTTTGTTGATTTTTGCCGCGGCGATTTGGTATAATATAAAAAACACGGGTTATCCGAACGCAGCCGGCTCGGCGGCGGCACAAAAAACGGAGGCGGAAGATGGAGCCTTTCAGATGGGCATACGTGGGCAGCGGCAGCATCGCGGGGAACACCGCGAGAAACATTACGAAGGGGAACCACCTGATCCGCGCGGTGTATTCGAGAAACGCAATAAAGGCGGAGGCATTCGCAAAAAAGTACGGCGCGCAGGCATATCCCGATTTTAACGGGCTGCTCGATTCGGGCGGCTTCGACGGCGTTTATATCGCAACGCCCCACACCGCGCACCTCGAATACGCGTTAAAGGCCATGGAAGCCGGCTACCCGGTCCTTTGCGAGAAGCCCGTGGGCGTTTCCGCCGAACAGGCGGAGCGGATGATCGGCGCGTCGCGGGAGCACGGCGTATACTTTAGCGAAGCGATGTGGACGTGGTTCTCGGACCTCGCTTACACGGTAAAGGGGTGGACCGACGAGGGGCGGATCGGCGAGATCGCAAACGTGGAGATCGAATACGCCTTTCCCGGGGTGATGATGAGCAAAAACTCGCGCCTGCTCATGCCCCAGACCGCGGGCGGCGCGCTGCTGGATATCGGCGTGTACCCGATCACCTACTGCTACCGGCTGTTCGGTTACCCGCGCACCGTAGCGTGTACCGGTACCATAAAAGACGGCATCGACGTGGAAGAGACCGTTACCCTCGGCTACGACGGGTTCAGCTGCAGGCTGGATATCTCGCTCACGAAGCTCGGCGAGCGCTGCAAAATCACCGGAACAGAGGGGACGATCCATATCCCGGTGTTCCACATGGCGCGCACGGCTTCGCTGAAAACCGCCGGAGGCCGGGAAACCGCCCGCGGCAAAACGGATTACCTCACCGAATTTACCCGCGCCGCAGAGGAGATCCGGCAGGGCGCGACCCAATCCGCCTACGTTCCGCATGAGGCGACGCTTCACTGCCTGCAGATCATGGACGAGTGCAGAAAGCAGATGGGGCTCAGATACCCCTTTGAAGCATAAGGAGCAAGCGATGGAGATCAGAAAAGCGGTACCGGCGGATCTGGACGCGATCATGGATATCTACCGTTCCGCGCAGGATTTTATGATCCGCACGGGCAACCCGACCCAGTGGGGGCGTTCTTACCCCACTCCGGCGCTGCTGCGGGCGGACATTGCAGAAGGGACCTGCCGTGTGATCACGCATTACGGCGACGTGCACGGCGTGTTCGTTCTGCGCTTCGGCGACGATCCCACCTACCGCGTGATCGAAAACGGCGCGTGGCCGGATAACGAACCCTACGTTGCCGTTCACCGCATCGCGGGCGACGGCAGCGTGCACGGGGTGTTCCGCGCGGCGGCGGATTACTGCGCCGCCCTGAGCGACCGCATACGCGTCGATACCCACGCGGACAACCGCGTGATGCAGCGCAAGATCGAACAGTACGGCTTTATTAAGTGCGGGACCATCTACACGGCGGACGGCTCGCCGCGCATCGCGTACCAGTGGACCCGGGAGATACAGAAAACGGGAGCGACAGAATGAAAGAACTGTTTCAGAATACGTGGGCTGAAAACGACAACGGCGTGCGGTTTTTTCTGCTGATCGGCAGCGAACGTGCGCTCGTGATCGATACGGGCATGACCGGGCCGGATATCCGCGCCGCGGTAAAGGAGCACACCGACCTGCCGTACCGGCTGCTGAACACGCACGCTGACCGGGACCATATCAGCTCGAACGCGCAGTTCGACGCGTTTTACATGCACCCCTCGGAGGCGGCGTTCTACCGCGGCGCGCAGGGCGGCAAAGGTACGATGCTGCCGGTGTTTGACGGCGACGTGATCGACCTTGGCGGCAGAGAACTGGAGATCATACATCTGCCGGGGCACACGCCGGGCAGCATCACCGTGCTCGACCGGCGGAACCGGTGCCTGATCGGGGGCGACCCGATCCAGGAGGACGGCAATATTTTCATGTTCGGGCCCCAGAGAGATCTGGGCGCGTATATCGCGGGCCTGCGGCGGCTGGAGAAACGGGACGATTTCGACTGCATCTACCCTTCCCACGCGAAGGAAAAAGTGAGCCGCGACGCCATCGGGAAGCTGATCGAGGGCGCAAAGCGCATCCTTGCCGGAGAGATCGCCGGGACTGAAACGGAGCGTTTCGGCAAAACGATACGCGTATGCGACGCGGGCGTTTCGCGCTTTCTGTGCGAACCGCTGCAATAGAACGAAATAACGACCACCCGCAGGAGGCATATACCCTTGGACAGCTCTGATACGGAAAACAACAGAATAAACACCCGCAGACCGACGGGCATGTTCGTGCTCTCGATGCTGATCTTCGGCACGGTGGGCATCGTGCGGCGGTATATACCGCTCTCTTCCGCGCTGCTGGCCTTTTCGCGCGGCGTGCTCGGCGGGGCGTTCCTTCTGGGCTTTATGCTGCTGCGGAAGAAAGGAACCGGCGCGAGGCCGCGGCCCCGCGTACTGATCGGGCTGATCGTTACGGGCGCTCTGATGGGGATCAACTGGATATTGCTGTTTGAAGCGTACAACCACACCACCGTGGCCGTGGCGACGCTGTGCTACTACATGGAGCCCACCATTATCATACTGCTGTCGCCCTTCGTTTTCGGAGAACGGCTGACGCTGAAAAAGGGCGTGTGCGCGGCGGTCTCCATCGCGGGCATGGTGCTGGTATCCGGCGTGATCGGCAGCGGCGGCGCGCAGGGCGGCAGCCTAAAGGGCATCTTGCTGGGCCTCGGCGCGGCGGTATTCTATTCCGCCGTTGTGATCCTGAATAAAAAGCTGCCGGAAACCGACGCCTATCTGCGAACGGCGGTGATGCTGTTTTCCGCCGGGGGCGTGATGCTGCCGTATCTG
>JAFRSZ010000084.1 GCA_017439205.1 Clostridia bacterium | reverse complement strand
ATAATGAACCGGAAGAGGAAAAATATATTGGAGTATGGGCACAGCGGCACCTGCGGTACATCAAGCAGCACAAGAAAAACATGTACTTTGATATGTTTGTTTCCGGGCGTCTGAACGGATATCTTGTGGAGATTGAGGCGCAGGCGGAGGATATGTTCTTTCGGATGGTAAAAGAAATGGCAACGCGGGAGGGCGTTACAGAAGCGTTGAAAGCGGAAGATCAGATGCTGTGGGTACAACGTAAGAATAACGTCCAAAACAGGGCAACAGAAATAGTTAATTATGAAATAATATATAGATAATAACCGCGCCGCTCGCTTTTCTTTTGCAAGGGAAAAGAGCGGCATTCTTTTTTTGAACAGTTTCGGATTTGCACAGGTTCATGAAAGCATTTGTAAATTAAGGCTATAATAAAGGTATCAAATACATGGAGGGAATGAAAATGAATGAACGCTATATCACCGATACGCTGTTGGACCGTTTCAAACTGCATCTTCGCTCGGAAGAAAAGAGCGAGCATACCTTTGAAAAGTATTTGCGGGACGTCAAAACGTTTATCCGTTTCCTTTCGGGACGGGAGGTCACAAAAGAAGCCGCCGTTGATTTTAAGCAGAAGCTGCTGGATGACGGCTACGCGCTCAGGAGCGTAAATTCCATGCTGGCATCGATCAACAGCCTGTTTGCGTATCTCGGCTGGTTTGATTGCAAAGTCAAGGCGATCCGGCAGCAACGGCAGATCTTTTGCAGCGAGGAAAAGGAATTGACGAAAGCGGAATACTTCCGCCTGCTGAACGCGGCGGGGCAGAAGAAAAACGCCCGGCTGCAGATGATCCTGCAAACGATCTGCGGCACAGGGATCCGTGTGAGCGAGCTGCAGTTTATAACGGTGGAAGCGGCGCGGGTCGGGCAGGCGACGGTGCGTTGCAAGGGAAAGACACGCACCGTGTTCATTGTGCCTGAGCTGAAGAAAAAACTGCTGCAATACGCAAAAGAAAAGCGTATTACAGCAGGATCGATCTTTATTACCCGCGGCGGTAAGCCTATCAGCCGCACGAGCGTCTGGCGCGAGATGAAATCGCTTTGCAAACAGGCGTGCGTGAACCCGAAAAAGGTGTTTCCGCACAATCTGCGCCATCTGTTTGCCCGCACGTTTTACGCGCTGGAAAGGGATATCGCAAAGTTGGCGGACATTCTCGGCCACAGCAGCGTGGACACCACCCGGATCTATATTATCAGCACAGGTGCGGAGCACCGAAAAAGGATGGAAAACATGCGCCTTGTGATTTGAGCACATAATTTTGATTATGTTGCTGAAAAGGGCTGCACCATATTAAAGCAATACGGCGCAACCCTTTAAAAAGTAACGAAAAAAGGCTCTTTTTCAATTTGGCTGAAAAAGGGCTTCTTTCCATCTGCCTTCGGCTGATATCACATTGTTGAATTAAAATATTTTTTTTAAAAACGCTTGATATTTTTGAGCGAATATGCTATTGTGTAGTATGTATATAAGTGTGTTGTTACATAATCAAAATTATGTTGCTGAAAGATAAAGTCTATTTTTAGATTATGTAAAGGGATCCGCCTTTCCGGATGTAAAGACATTTCCTTTTCAATCTTGCTGCAAGGGAGTGGTCCGAAATGCAAAAAACGCGCGTCATGCTTGTAGAAGACGACGCCTATTGCAGGCGGTTGTTTGAATTGTATATCCGTGGGTTTGACGCTTATGAGCTTGCGTTTTCCGTAAAAACGGCCGCTACGGCGGATATTTACCTCGTAAACAACAAGATTGACCTTATATTAATGGATATTTTTATGCGGGACGGCTCCTGCGGGCTGGCTGCCGCGCGCAGGATCAAAAAAAGCTGCCCGCAAGTAAAAATCGTTATGATAACGGGCATGGGGGACGGCGATCTGCCCGCCGCGGCATACGAAGCGGGAGCGGACGGCTTCTGGTATAAGGATGCGGACGCCGCCGCGCTTTTAAGCGTTATGGACCGCGTGATGGCGGACGAACGCGTTTTTTGCGATTCTTTTGAATCCGCCTCATAAATCCTTTCAGCGATTTACATTTTATCTGCTTTAACGTACATCTACCGGAGGGTGACTATGAACGGCAACGGTACAAACAATAATATTAATAGAAACGGGAAGGAGAAACGGCTGCTCTCGCTGCTGCTGTGCCTTATGCTGCTGTTCACCATGAACGGCGGCGCTGTAGCGGGGTTTGTAGAGCCCGTGCAGGCAGCGGCTGCTGCTATCGGCAGTGCTGCGGCAAACGGCGCTTCAGGCGTACGTACGCTTGCTTCCGATCTCTCCGTGCGCTTCGGCGGCATGTTCTCCGGCTTTTCGGCGTGGCTGCTCTCCATTACACCGGACGCCGACCCGGATGCAGACCCCGATACGGACCCCGAACCCGAGACCGATCCCCATGACCTCGCCGAGGTGTTCTGGAACTGCGCGCCGGATGACGTGATCGATACCGATACAAATACCGTGATCTTAAAGGGCGGCGACGACGCCCACGACGGCGCCACGGCCGCCACACCCGTGCTTACGTGGGAAAAGGCCGTTTCTCTGGCGGCCCCCGGCGGCAAGATCTGGGTGATGACGCAGGAAACGGTCTCCGGCGAGGCGGGCGCATTTATCCTTCGCAGCGGCAACGTGGAGGGATTGCCCACCGTGCTGGATTATTACGCCGGCAACACCTCTCTCTTCCACGTAACGGATAGTGTCGGCTTATATCTCTCCGATCTCGATGCGCAGGATGATAATCTCGATCCGGCTACCTACCGCCGTCTGGCGCTGCTGGATCAGGGTGCGCTGCGTATTGGCGAAAACGCCGTTTTGAAGGGCAATATTCAGATCGAGCAGTTTATGATCGATTTGGAGTCCGAGGTGTTTGTGGACGCCGAAGCCGTTGCCGATTTTGCCTCTAACGTTCAGCTTGAATTCCGGTTCGGTATCGATCCGGCTACGTATCTTACGCTGGACCGGGATCTCAACGTGGTGGATCTGGTAGAGTTCCCCGACGGTACGGACGCCTCCGCTTTTCTTTCCAATATCACGCTGCATCCCTCGCTGCAGGATGAATCTGCCATGAGCTACATCTGGAAGACCCGCACAAAGCTCGGTTACCCCAACATCATTCAGGCGTATCTGGCGGAGCCCTACGACGGCGCGATTTACATCTCCGGCTTCGGCGACGACTTGAACGACGGCATGTACCCCGATACGCCCGTGTATTCCTATGCCCGCGCCATAGCCATCCTCACCGGCACGGCGGCGGATTCCGCTGCCATCAACCAGTGGCGGCAGGAGCACGGCGGCTATCAGGTGAACGAGGGTGTGATCCGCATCGTGGGCGCGCCGGTGCACGTGGGCGACCAGAATCAGGCTTACCATACCGAAACGTGGACGATGCCCGCCTCCACCTATTGGTACGATGAAAACGATAACACCGTTTCCCCCTCGTGGGTGGAACGTTATAAAAACTACACCGGCACGCTCATTGAAGCGCGCGACGCCTGCGTGTTCACCCTTCGTGATATCACCGTAAAGGGCAATTACGCCGACGTGCCGGGCGCCGTGGGCTCCATTCTGGACGTCAGCCAGCTTTCGGACGTCACCATCGGCGCTGGCGCGCTGCTCACCGAGAACCACGCCGAAAACGGCGGCGGCGTTACGCTTTCCGGCGTAGGCGCGAAGGTGCTTGTGAACGGCGGCAGCATCACCTACTGCTACGCTTCTACTGCCGACGGTATGGATGGCAAGGGCGGCGGCGTGTTCGTGAACGCCGGTGAATTTGAGCTTCGGGCGGGCGAGATCAGCCACAACTACGCCCATTTCGGCGGCGGCATTTACGAAACCGCCAAAATGGTCGCGGAGGAGCCGGGCGATATCACCATTGCCGGCAATGTAAAGCTGCTGGGCGGCAGCGTTACCGCCAATTCCGCTATAGAGGGCGGCGGCGTGTTCACCACCCGCAGCTTCGTTCTGCTTCCCGCTTCCGCTGCAAGCGCCGATATCGCGCAGGCGGTAACTGATTACGGCACGGGGAATATCTGCTGCATCAACGTTACGGGTAACACCGCCAGGCAATACGGCGGCGGCTGGTTTGCCGAGGATTGTACCTTCGTTATGGACGGCGGCGAGATTTCCGGCAACGCCGTAAACCTGAATATGCTCACCTACGCGGGCGGCGGCGGTATCGCCCTGCGCGGCAGCTACTTCCTGATGAAGGACGGCTCCGAGGTGAGCAATAATACCGTGATCGCACAATCGCTCAAGGGGCCCGCAACCATGCTGGGCGGCGGCGTGTACTGCGCTTCCATCCCCGAGGCGGTGCTTGATGCGGATACCGGCGAAATGCTCAAAGCTCCGGTGGATATCCGCCAGGGCGCGAATATCGAATACAACACGGTGGAATGCACGCTGAATTACAGCAGCAATCTTTACGGCGGCGGTATCCATATCGGCGGCGCCGCGGGCGGCGGCCAGCAGCAAAATAAGCTCTGCCTTGTAAACGGCGAGATCTTCGGCAACACCCTGCGCACCGGAAGATACGGCAATATGTACGGCGGCGGCCTTTGCGTGAACAACGCCCCCGTCATTCTCGGTAAATTTGCCGCGGTGGAGCGCAACACGGCTTACGGCTGGGGCGTTGCCAGCGGCGTGGGCGTGTGCGTGATCGAAGCCGGCATTTCCCTTGCCGGCGGCCTGATCCGCTATAACGTGCGCACGGCGGGCTCTTTCAATTCCTCTTATACCTACTACGCCACGCGCGGCGGCGGCTTGTTTGTGGACGGCGGCACGTTCTATATGAACGCGGGCGCGGTCATGTACAATTCCCTGGGGCTCGCCGGGGGCAGCAACCACCTCGGCGGCGGCATATTCCTGAATAATACCATCGCCGCGCTGGACGCCGATTCCCCGTTTGTGTCCCCCTACGATTCCGCCCCCTCCGTTGTTCTCATTTCACAGAACACGGGCTTTTCGCACGGCGGCGGCATTTACCTCAACGGCGCGGGCGCGGGCCTTGTGACCCGCCTGCTGGACGGGAGCGACCCCGATCTTACCGACGTGATCATCGAAGCCAATACCGTTACCGGCAACGGCGGCGGGCTTTACGCGGCGGATAACGCCACCGTGGTTTTGCGCTCCGTTACATTCCGGCTGAACGCGGCCGGCGGGGGCGGCGGCGCAGCGTATATCATCAAGAGCAGCGGTCTTCTCATGAACGACGTAACGGTGGAGGAGAATACCGCCGCGGCCATGGGCGGCGTGGCGATCGCGGGCACCCAAACCACCGTGATCACGAACTGCGATTTCACCGGCAATTCCGCCACGGGCGGCAACTGCGGTGCGCTGTTTTTCACCAACGCCGATTTTTCTTCAGGCTCAACGCAGCGTTCCGTTGCCCTCACCGTAACGAACAGTACCTTTACGGATAACACGGCGCTTTATTACGGCGGCGCGGCGTATTTCGCAGGCGCGCCCACGGGCCAGTATACCTACACCGTAACGCTGCAGGGCTGTACCTTCGGCGGTTCGGACCATGGCAACGGCTGCACTGCGTATAACGCCGAAACCGGCAACTGCGGGCGCGGCGGCGCAGTTTATAACGTGGGCGCCGCGCTGACCGTTTCAAATTGCGATATCACCTATAACGGCGCTTATTACGGCGGCGGCATCTATAATTGCAGCGGCACGCTGGCGGTTACGGACGATACGAGCCTGAACTATAACCGGGCGTTTTACGGCGGCGGTATTTATACCGAGACCGGCGAGGTCCGGCTGTTAAGCTGCGATATTTCTCTTTGCGAGGTTTTCCATATCCCCGGCGGCAGTGGGGCAGGCATTATCGTGCCCCTCCTTTGCGAGGGCCGCTCCGTTTACAGCAGGCAGGCGTTCGTCTATCTGGATTGCCGGAACGTTACGGTAACGGAATTCTATTTCTATACCCGCACCTACTGCCTGCGCCTGTTATACGCGGATTCCACATTTGAAGACGTTGTGAAGATCGCGCTGAACGTCAGCGAGGGCGCAAATCGCTACGTGGCGGGCGACCACGTGGTGGAGCCCGCAACGGATGGAACGCTGACGAGCGTTGTGAACTTTGAAAACAATTTCACGCTCGTGCGAGAGGCGGCGGACGCTTACGACCTTGTGGCGGTATCGCCGAATCTGGTGCTGGCGCCCCGCTCCGTTTATATCGACGGCGTAAACGGCGATGATTCCAACTCCGGCTCCAAGCCTACCGATGCGGTAAAAACCTTTGCCGTTGCGCGCCTGAAGTTGGTGGCTCTCTTAAACGCCAACCCCACGGCGGATAAGAAGATCTATATCGTAAACACCGTTACCGTTTCCGGCACCGAGGTATGGAGCTTTAACGGATATACCATGCCCGCCGTGGACGAAGACGGCGTGCCCACCGGCGAAATGATCGCGGTTTACGGCGTTACCATGCAGGCCTATATTGCCGATAACACCTTAAACGTGGGCGGCAAGGCGCTGGTGCTGGTGGACGGCGGCGATCTCACCTTTGAGGGCATTACGCTGGACGGCAACCGCGCCGCCTTCCCGGCGAAGTGCGCGAACTACGGCTTTAAGGTGATAAACGGCGGCGCGCTCACCGTTCAAGAGCTTTCAAAGGTGCAAAACCACCGCGTGGGCGTTTGGGCGCGCGGGGAGGGCGACGCCGCAACCGGCCCCTCGGTCACCATACGTGAATCGGTGATCACAAACTGCGACAACAGCACCAACACGAGCTATACCAGCGGCAGCGACCCCTATGCGGATACCAGCGCGGCGGGCGTCACCGTGAATTACGGCACGCTGCGCATCCAAACGGCGCAGATCACAAACTGCACGGGGCGCAAGCAGGGCGGCGGCGTTCATCTGGACAATACAAACGCCGTGATCGACGACCTTGAGGTCACGAACTGCGTCACAACGCAATCGTACGGAACCAGTGTCCGGTATGAGCACGCCACCGGTCAGGGACAATGGGAATATT
>JAFRSZ010000083.1 GCA_017439205.1 Clostridia bacterium | reverse complement strand
TGTGATCTCAAAAGAACTGTTTGAGCGTTGTATCGCAGAGATCGGCGTCCCGCTGCCCGAAAACACGTTCGACCTGTTCGACGCGTACGCCTCGCAGCTTATTATATATAATGAAAAGGTAAACCTTACGGCAATCACCGATCCCGATGAGATCGTGGTGAAGCATTTTGCAGACAGCCTGTATCTTTTGAAATACGCCGATCTTTCCGAAGGCGCGCGTGTGTGCGACGTCGGCACCGGCGCGGGGTTCCCGGGCATGTGCCTGAAGCTTGCGCGGCCCGATCTGAACGTGACCCTGTTTGATTCGATCAATAAAAAACTGGAATTCCTGCGGTTCTTGAGCCGTGAGCTCGGCGCCGAGGCTCAGATCGTGCATATCCGCGCCGAAGAAGCCGGTCAAAGCGGGCAATACCGCGAATCGTTCGATCTCAGCACCGCAAGAGCCGTGGCAAGCCTCAACAAGCTCTGCGAATACTGCGTTCCGCTGGTGAAGGTGGGCGGGTGCTTCGCGCCGATGAAGGCTGCCGTGCAGGACGAAGAGAAAAAACAGGGGAGAGCCGCGGCGCTGATCCTTGGCGCGTCGGCGGAAAGGGAAGTGTGCTACAGCCTTTCGAACGGGGACCCCCGCGAGATCCTGTTTTATAAAAAGATATCGCATACTTCGCCAAAATACCCCCGCGTATCCGCGCAGATCGCAAAAACACCCCTGAAATAAGCAAAAAAACGTATATATAACAGCCATCCTTCAACTGTATTTTTCATCCGACCGTGGTATTCTTTGTGTGCAGGCGGCAAAAGGCCCGCCGCAAAGAACGAAACGGTCGTTTTTCATATGAACAAGAACAAACTGAAATGCGGCGGACAGATATTGCTGGTGCCGGTGCGGGCGATCGTGGAAAATCCGCTGCGCGCGCGGTTATACTACAACGACGCGCATATCGACGATCTGATCCGATCCATCGAGACCTCGGGTATCGTGGAACCCCTTACCGTGTGCGCGTCCTCAGCCGGCGATTACATTCTGATTTCCGGCGAACGGCGGCTGCGCGCCGCGAAAGCCCTCGGTTACGACTTCGTGCCATGCGTGCTGATCGAAAGCGACGCAGAGCAGAGCGTTTTTACAAATCTGAGCACACATCTGACGCACGATCCGCTCAGTTTCTTTGAAGTGGCCATGTGCTATGAGAAACTGCGGGATTACTTCGGCCTGACATATGAGGAAACGGCCTTCCGTCTCGGCCTGAACCCGGCAGAGATCCTTGAAAAGGTGCGCCTGCTGCAGATCCCGCCGAAGCTCCGCCGTGAGATCCTTGAACATTCACTCAGCGAAAACTACGCAAAACTCCTTTTGCGGCACCGCGACGAAGAACAGGAACAGCTTCTGCGTGAGATCATTACCGAACATCTTTCGCTCAGAGAGGCAAGGGCCCGGTCCGCCGAACTGCGCGCGGAAAAGGTGAAAAGCCGCACCTATTATAAGGACGTCACCGTGTTCCTGAACTCTCTCGACCGCGTCTGCGACGCCATGTGCCGCAGCGACGTCGCCGCGGAGGTGGAAAAAACCGACGCCGACGGTTACGTGCAGTATTTTATACGTATCCCCAAAGAAGGGGAGTCCGTTCCCGGATAACAGAGCGAGAGCTCTTTTATCATACAGCCCATATCTTTCTCTTTCACACCCCAGAAACGGTCCGACCGAGGTCACCCAGCCCCGGCCGGGCTGTTTCATTGTTTCACGTGAAACAGGGTAGTGGTCAGTGGCCAGTGGCTAGTGGTTAGTGGTCACTGGTCACTGGTCACTGGTCACTGGTCACCGGTCACTGGCCACTGGCCACTGGCCACTAAAAAAACCCTTGTTTTTTTTCTTCCGATGTATTATACTAAGCAGGTAACAGCAGAAAGGGGAGTGCTGCATGGCGAAAACGGTTGCGATCCTGAATCAGAAGGGCGGCGTGGGCAAAACCACCACCGCCGTGAACCTTACGGCCTGCGTGGGAGCGCTCGATAAAAGAGTGCTGCTCTGCGATATCGACCCGCAGGGCAATTCCACCAGCGGTTTCGGCGTGGACAAGCGTAAGATCGAGCGCTCGTCCTATCACGTATTGGTAGGGGAGTGCGCCGCGAAGGACGCCGTTGTGCACACCGCGTTCAAAAACGTGGATCTGCTTCCCTCCACAATGGATCTCGCCGGGGCCGAGCTTGAAATCATCGACCGGCAGGGCAGAGAGCGTCTGCTCAAAAACGCCCTCACCCCCCTGTGGGAAGATTACGACTATATCTTTCTCGATTGCCCGCCCTCGCTCGGCCTCATCACGCTGAACGCCCTTACCGCGGCGGATACCTTCTTTGTGCCGATCCAGTGCGAATACTACGCGCTCGAGGGCCTTTCGCAGCTGATGGCCACCGCAAGGCAGATCAAACGCCTGTATAACCCCTATATAGAGCTTGAAGGTGTTCTGTTGACCATGTATGATGGTAGGCTGAACCTGACTCAGCAGGTCGTTACGGAAGTAAAGAAGTTTTTCCCGAAAAAGGTGTATTCCACCGTGATCCCGCGCAACGTGCGCCTTTCGGAAGCGCCCAGCTTCGGGCAGCCGATCCTGTATTTTGACAAATCTTCAAAGGGCGCGGCGGCGTATATGGCGCTGGCGGAGGAATTCCTGAAGAAAAACAAATAAACAACAAACGGAAGTGTATTTATGGCAGCAAAGAAAAAAGGCGGTTTGGGCAAGGGTTTCGATTCGCTGTTTCTGGATAACGCGGCGGACGCGCTCTCCGATTCCGGCGCGGTCAGTCTGAAGATCACCGATATCGAACCGGACCGCGCGCAGCCCCGCAAAGATTTCAACGAAGAAGCGCTCGCCGAGCTCGAAAACAGCATCCGCGAATACGGCGTTCTGCAGCCGCTGCTGGTGCGCCCGATGAGCGACGGCAGCTACAAGATCGTGGCGGGGGAGCGCCGCTGGCGCGCAGCCATGGCAGCGGGGTTGAGCGAGGTGCCGGTGGTGATCCGTTCGCTCACCGAACAGGAGGCCTGCGCCATCTCGCTGATCGAGAATCTGCAGCGCGAAGACCTGAACGCGATTGAAGAGGCAGAAGGCATCAGCCGCCTGATCGAAGAATTCGGCTTCACGCAGGAACAGGCGGCGGAAAAACTGGGCAAGTCCCGTCCCGCCGTGGCGAACAGCCTGCGGCTTCTGGCTCTGCCCGAGGACGCGCGCGTTTCGCTCACCGAGGGCAAAATCAGCGCCGGGCACGCGAGAGCGCTGCTGGGGCTCAGCGATCAGACGCAGATCTCGGCGGCGCTGGGCCGCATCATCGACGGCGGCCTCTCGGTGCGGCAGACCGAGGCGCTGGTGAAGGCGCTGCAGAAAACCCCGAAGCCCAGAACCGAACGCCTGAACAAGGATAATTATTTCAACGAGGTGCAGTGCTCGCTCTCCACGGTGCTTTCGCGCAAGGTGAAGGTGACCGGGTCCGACAGGGGAGGCAAGCTCACCATCGAATTTTTCAGTAAGGACGACCTTCGGAAGCTGATCTCGGCTTTCGATGAAGAATAAAGGAGAAAAACTATGCTGGATATCAAATTTTTAAGAGAAAACCCCGACGTTGTAAAGGAAAACATCAAAAAGAAGTTTCAGGACGCCAAGCTCCCGCTGGTGGACGAGGTGATCGCGCTGGACGCCGAGAGCCGCAAAAACAAGGCCCGCGCGGACGAGCTGCGCGCCGAGCGCAACAGGCTCTCGAAGCAGATCGGCGGCCTGATGGCAAAGGGGCAGCGCGAAGAAGCCGAAGAAGTGAAAAAGCAGGTGGCCGAAATGGCCGCGGAGCTTGCCGCGTGCGAGGCCAAAGAGCCCGAATTCGCCGAAAAGATCCGAAAGATCATGCTGGTGATCCCGAACATCATCGACGAATCTGTGCCCGTGGGCAAAGACGACAGCGAAAACGTGGAGGTGGAGCGCTTCGGCGAGCCGGTAACGCCCGATTTCCCGATCCCGTACCACACCGATATCATGGAGCGCTTCAACGGCATCGATCTGGACGCCGCCAGAAGGGTAGCGGGCAACGGCTTTTATTACCTGATGGGCGATATCGCCCGCATCCACTCCAGCGTGATCGCCTACGCGCGCGATTTTATGATCGACCGCGGCTTCACCTACTGCGTGCCGCCGTTCATGATCCGCAGCGACGTGGTCACCGGCGTGATGAGCTTCGCCGAGATGGAAGCCATGATGTACAAGATCGAGGGCGAAGATCTCTATCTGATCGGCACCAGCGAGCATTCGATGATCGGCAAATTCATCGACACCATCCTGCCCGAAGAGGAGCTGCCCTATACGCTCACGAGCTATTCTCCCTGCTTCCGCAAAGAAAAAGGCGCGCACGGCATCGAGGAGCGCGGCGTTTACCGCATCCATCAGTTTGAAAAGCAGGAGATGATCGTGGTCTGCAAGCCCGAAGACAGCAAAATGTGGTTCGATAAGCTCTGGCAGAACACCGTGGACCTGTTCCGTTCGCTTGATATCCCGGTGCGCACGCTGGAATGCTGCTCCGGCGACCTTGCAGACCTCAAGGTGAAGAGCGTGGACGTGGAGGCGTGGAGCCCCCGCCAGCAGAAGTATTTCGAGGTGGGCTCCTGCTCGAACCTCGGCGACGCGCAGGCCCGCAGGCTCAAGATCCGTGTCAACGGCAAAAACGGCAAATACCTCGCCCACACGCTGAACAACACCGTGGTGGCCCCGCCCCGCATGCTGATCGCGTTCCTTGAAAACAACCTCAACGCCGACGGCAGCGTGAACATCCCCAAGGCGCTGCAGCCGTATATGGGCGGAACCGAAAAGATCGTGCCGAAGAAATAACCTTCGCGCCGATCGGCAAACCGAAAATGAACAGAACCTGCTGTACCGGATCGGATACATCGGGTTCTTTTTTGGTGAAATGATACGTGTAAATTCAGCCGTTCGCCGTTAGCACCGAAACCTGCAGCGCCGTGCTACGGACGAACGCGAACAGCGAACCGCGAACGGCGAACGGCAATCGGGCGGCAGCCCGACAAATTCCAATTTTCCCAACAACCCAAAAACTGCCGCGCATTGCTTTTTTGTTTTTCTTGTGTTATACTGATCGCAGGTAATCTTCTTTATAATAATAAATATCGGGAGGGCTTTCTGTGCGTACTCTGAAAAAACTAATCTGCATGCTGCTGTGCGCGGCGCTGCTGCTGCCGGGCGCGATCCCCGCCGGAGCGGAGCTGATCCTTGAGCTCCCGCTGAACACCGTAACCACCGTAAATATCGACGTCCCCGGGGAGCACGTCTTTTTCAGCTTTACGCCCGCTGAAACGGCAGTCTACCGCTTTTTCTCGCTGGCGACGACCTCTGACGTGTGGGCCGATCTGTACGACGCCGATATGAACCGGCTCGCCTATAACGACGACGGCGGCCCGGGCAATAATTTCCGGCTGGAAGCCGAGCTGACGGCAGGCGTGTCCTATTATTTTTCCACGCACTACAACTTTGAGGCACAGACCGGCAGCTATCCCGTAAAGCTGGTGCGCATCACCGACCCCGGCTTTTCCGCGCAGGCAAAGAACGGGCAGGCGGTGTTCCGCGTCGATCCCGGCAGCCGCGTCACGCTGAAGGTGGATGCGGTCTCCGCCGAGGGGCGGGAGATCACCTATACCTGGTTTAAAGACGCCTGGGCAAACTACGGCGCGCGCATCACCGGAGAAACGGGCGCCTCCCTTACGCTGGAAAACGTGACCTCGACCTGTTTTTATTACTGCCGCGCCCAGGATGAGCTCGGCTCCTACGCGGACGTCACCTTCACCGTTTACTGTGTGGTCCCGCAGCCCATTGAGCTGAACGCGGAAACCACGGCAAATATAGAAACGCGCGGGGATTACGCGTTTTTCAGCTTCACCCCCGCTGAAACGGGGCTTTACCGCTTCTTTTCGCGCGCACAGGGCCCGGACGTATGGGCCGATCTGTTCACCCCGGATCTGACGCGGCTTGCCTACAATGACGACGGCGGCCCCGGCAGTGATTTCCGGCTGGAATACGAGCTGACGGCAGGCGAGACCTATTATTTTTCCACCCA
>JAFRSZ010000082.1 GCA_017439205.1 Clostridia bacterium | reverse complement strand
GTTTTCGAGCCCCTGCATAATCTCGGCGCTTCTCTCCGGCGGCGCGAGCGTGATACCGGTTTCGGTCACGACGACCGGTACATAGTTTATATGCAGTTTGCCGTCGAAAACGACCTGAGCGATCAGCCCGCTCTGCCAGTGGGGATGCTCGGGCTCCTCCACAAAATTGAAATTGCCCTGCCCGTAAAGGATCTCGGCGCCCAGATAGGTTTCTCGGCTGCCGATGCAGTGGCTGTGTTGGGTGAGCACCAGATCCGCGCCGGCGCGCACCATCGCCCGGCAGGCCTTGCGCAGCCGAGGAGAAGGATATTCGCACTGCTCTTTGCCGCCGTGGTACATCACGATCACGGCGTCGGAATGCGCCTTCGCCTCGGCGATATCCTGCATCGTATCGAACTCGTCGAACGGGTTCGCGCCGAACTGATCGCGCATGGCGTAACTGTACTCATGCTCGCACACCGCCACAACGGCGATGCGAACGCCGTTCTTTTCAAGAAACAGCGGTTTGCGGGAATCCCGATCGTTTTCACCGAAGCCGAACGGCACCATACCGGCATCGCTTACCGCCTGCACGGTATCACGCATGGCTTCGATACCGAAATCCATCGTATGGTTGTTGCTGAGCCCAACGTGGGTAAAGCCGCAAGCGGCGATCACGCGCGCGTCTTCGGGGCGCCCCTTTTGCAGAGAGCCGATCTTGCGGATCGGGGTATCGCGGTTTGTAAGGGCGCACTCCAGATTGACCACCGCGAAATCGCCGCTGCGGATAAGAGCGGGCGCGTCGCCCATCAGGGCCGTAAGGTCGCCGCGGTCAAACGCGGGACGCGTGGTCTCGGTGGGGCAGAGATCGCCGCAAAAAAACATTTTCAGCATACGGGGTCCTCCGGTATATAAGTTAGATCATTCGTCCGGGCATACGCTTCTGCCCGCCGCCATGCCGGTGGCAAACGCGATCTGCAGGTTGAAGCCGCCGGTGTAGGCGTCCGCGTCGATCACTTCCCCGGCGAAATAAAGGCCCTTGCAGAGCTTGCTCTGCATCGTTTTTGGATCGAGCTCCTTTATCTCCACGCCGCCGGAGGTCACGATGGCCTCTTCGATCGGGCGCGCGCCGGTGATCGGCGCTTCGAGATGTTTGAGCAGATACACGAGCTCCTGCCGCTGCTCGCGCGTGACCTTATTCACCTGCATATCAGGGTCTATCCCCCAAAGGGTGAGGATCACCGGCACAAGGGATGCGGGAAGCAGCTTTCTCAGCAGGCCCGCGGGCTGCTTTGCGGGGGCGTCGGCGATCTCGCGCAGGATACGCGCGTCCAGCTTTTTATCGTCCAGAGCGGGTTTCAGATCGATGCCGAGGGTATAGGGGGTTTCGCCGATATCGCGCACGTGCGCCGAGGCACTGAGGATCACGGGGCCGGAAACGCCGAAGTGCGTGAACAGCAGCTCGCCGAAATCCGTATAGACCTCGCGCATCGTATCGGCGCGATAAATCGTGATCGCAGCGTTTTTCAGCGTGAGACCCTGCGCGTTCCGCCAGAGAGGGGCGTCCGTTTCAAGCCCGACGAGCGACGGCCGCAGGGGCGTTACCGTATGTCCCGCCGTTTTTGCGAAACGGTAGCCGTCGCCGGTGGAGCCGGTGGCCGGGTAAGAGAGCCCGCCTGTGGCGACGACCACGGCGTCCGCTTCCCACGTTTGCCCGTCGGCGGTTTTCACGCCCGTGACAGCGCCGTTTTCAAACAGCAGCGTCTTCACCTCGGCGCGGGTCACGAGCTTTGCGCCGGAATCGCGGACGTAACGCGTCAGCGCATCGGTGATATCCTTCGCCCGGTCCGATACCGGAAAGACGCGATTACCGCGCTCGATCTTCAGCGGCACGCCGAGCCCCTCGAACAGGTCGATCACGTCGTTCGGCATGCAGCGGGAAAACGCGCCGTAAAGGAACCTGCCGCCGCGGGGGATGTTCTCCATCAGATCGCCGATCAGCGTAACGGCGTTGGTCACGTTGCAGCGACCCTTACCGGTGATATTGAGCTTTCTTCCGGGAAAATCGTTTTTTTCGAGCACCGTTACCCGCTTTCCCCTGCCGGCGGCCACCGCCGCCGCCATCAGGCCCGCAGGCCCCGCGCCGATCACGATCACGTCGCTTTTCATGCCGCCGCGCCCCTTTCTTTTTATATGTTTAAGGTATTGTAGCATATATTTTTTTTAAAGGCAAGCAAAAAAGTATTTGATATCGGCGCGCAATTGTTGTATACTGTAAGTTGAATACGGAAAAAGGGGTGTGCCGCATGCCGAAAACCTACAGCGTGACCCTCGCTAAAATGATAAAAGACAACGGGCTTGAAATACTGTATACGCCTACGGATCCTTCCGCCCTGTTCGTGACCTCGCGGGACGTGAACCGCCCCGGCCTGATGCTGGCCGGTCACGACCAGTTCTTCGACCCGAAACGCGTGCAGTTTCTCGGGCTCGGCGAATACGGCTATCTGAATTCGCTGACCGACGAAGAAAAAACCGAGAGCTTCGCGCGTCTGCTGAAGGAAAAACCCTGCTGCGTGATCATCACCAGAGGGCTGGAGCCGATGAAAGAACTCCTTGAGCAGGCGAAGATCCACGAGGTGCCGATCCTTCGCTCGAATGAATCCACTTCGAGCATCATGAGCACGCTGATCTCTTACCTCGGCGTGGAACTGGCGGAGCGCATCACCCGCCACGGCGTATTCGTGGAGGTATACGGCGAAGGTATTCTGATCGTGGGCGATTCCGGCGTAGGCAAAAGCGAGACCGCGCTGGAGCTGATCAACCGCGGGCACCGGCTCATCGCCGACGACGCGGTGGAGATCCGGCGCGTATCCTCAAAGAGCCTCGTAGGCAGCGCGCCGGACAACATACGGCATTTTATAGAGCTCAGAGGCGTCGGCATCATCAACGCCCGCAACATCTTCGGCATCGGCGCGGTGAAGCTGACCGAACGCATCAACATGATCGTAAAGCTGGAGGCGTGGAACGAAAACAAGGTCTACGACCGTCTCGGGTTGGAGGACGAATACATGACGGTGCTGGGCATCAACGTGCCCGTGACCACCGTGCCCGTAAAACCCGGGCGCAACCTCGCCATCATCATTGAAACGGCAGCCAGAAACAACCGCCAGAAGCGCATGGGTTATTCGGCGGCAAAAGAGCTGCTGCAGAAGCTCGGCATGGACTATGAGGAAGACGAAAACGCCGGGCTGAACATTCTGGAAGAGTGGCACTGAGAGAGTTCGGAATTCGGAATTCGGTGACGGGTTCACGGAGTTCGGAGTTTATAGGTTCAGCAGTAAGCTTTGGGACACTTCTATAATCAAAACGCGAAAGCGTTTTCCTTAATTATTCATTTTTCATCTTTCATTTTTCATTTTTGATTTTTTGCTTTTGAAAATATTTATACGGAGGTAAATATATGTACAGGATCGGTGTGGATCTCGGCGGCACGAACATCGCCGTGGGGATCATAGACGAAAAGAATGAGATCGTTGCGCGCGCGGAGCGCAAAACGAACGCGCCCCGTCCGGCGGAGGACATTTTTGACGATATCGCCGCGGCCGTGAAGGACGCGATGCAGAAGCTCGGCATCGCAAACGATCAGGTGACGAGCATCGGCGTGGGCACCCCCGGTTCGGTGAACAAAGAACTGGAACTGATCGAATTCGCCAACAACCTTGGGTTCGACAACGTGCCCGCCTACCGCATGCTGCGGGAGCGCACCGGCATTCAGACCGTGTATTTCGATAACGACGCCAACTGCGCCGCGCTGGGCGAAGCGGTCGCCGGCTGCGGCAAGGGCGTGAAGGATTTCGTGATGATCACGCTCGGCACGGGAGTGGGCAGCGGCATCATCGCCAACGGCAAGCTGGTGACCGGTGTGAACTATGCCGCCGGTGAGATGGGCCACACCGTGATCGTATACGGCGGCGAGCCCTGCAACTGCGGCAGAAAGGGCTGCTGGGAACGTTATTCCAGCGCCACCGCGCTGATCACCCAAACCAAGACCGCGATGCGCAAGAACCCCGATTCCGCCATGTGGGACGTGGTGAACGGCGATTTCAACCGCGTGAGCGGACGTACCGCTTTCCTTGCGGCGAAACAGGGCGACCCTGCCGCGCTGAAGGTGGTAAACACCTATGAAGCGTACCTTGCCTGCGGCATCGGCAACGTGATCAACATCTTCCAGCCCGATATCCTCTGCATCGGCGGCGGCATCGGCAATGAAAAAGAAAACCTGCTGGAACCCCTGCGCAAGATCGTGGCGACGGAGATCTATTCCATCCACGCCAAGAAACAGACGAAGATCGTTGCCGCCACCCTCGGCAACGACGCAGGCATCATCGGCGCCGCACTGCTGGACGAATGACCGGTATGACAGATCTGCAGACCGCGTTTGACGCGTTTATTACACCGTATCACGGCGACGTGCTCTTCGACGAACCGCTCGCCGCACATTGCAGCTTTAAGATCGGCGGCCCCGCGGAGATCTTTTTTACGCCATACGATGAAGAAGCGCTTTTCGCGGCCCTCGGCTACGCGAAAGAAAACGGCGTCCAATTGCATATTCTGGGCAACGGATCAAACGTGCTGATCTCCGACCGGGGGCTCGGCGGTATTACCGTGCATCTGATGGGCGGCCTCACCGCCCTTGAAAAGCGTGAAGACGGCTCAGTTTTCTGCGGCGCAGGCGTATCGCTGAAGCGGCTGTGCACCTTCGCACTGGAAAACGGCCTCACCGGGCTCGAGTTTGCATACGGCATCCCGGGCAGCGTTGGCGGCGCGGTATACATGAACGCCGGCGCTTACGGCGGCGAGATCAAAGACGTGCTGCAGACGGTGCGCTGCATCGACCCCGCAACGCTTGGAATAAAGGAATACGACGCTTCTTTGATCGAAATCGCTTACCGCTCCACCCCCTTTATGGAAAATAAAGAGATCATCACCGGCGCGGTGTTC
>JAFRSZ010000011.1 GCA_017439205.1 Clostridia bacterium | reverse complement strand
GAGCAGGCTTTTCCTTCTTTCGTAAAGATTTTTATATAATCAAAACGCGCAAGCGTTTTCCGAAATTGTTAATTGTTCTTTGTTAATTGTTAATTGAACCGCGCGCTAAACTGTAATTTTCCGATTTCTTTCCCGCTGCGCAGAGGCGATCACACCGAACCGTTTTCTTCGGCGTCGGTGCGCTGCTTCAGGGCGGCGGCGTCGCGGGCGCGGCGCTGCTCCAGATCGAGATACATCTGCTCGCGGGTCTTGCGGTCGATGTTGTAGAAGAGCATCGGGATCATGCTGATGAAATCGAACACGAGGCGCGGCGCGAAGGAGGCGACGAACATCTTCCACATCGTATCTACGTTCTGCGTCACCTGCAGGCCGGATTGGTACCCCGCCCATTTTTCGAGCAGCCAGCCGTTCACCACGCGCAATATGATATCCTTTACCTTGTTGAAATAGCCGGTCACCATGCTGATGGTGGCCTCCACGCGGTAGCCGTTTTTCCATTCGCAGTAATCGAGCACCTCGTAGTTTATCTCGCTGCCCACGATCTGCTTGGTGGCCCAGAACACCATTTCAAGGCAGTTGCCGAGGGCGAACACAACGGTCATGGGCACGCGCTTCAAGTACATGCCGCGCTCCCTGCCGCCGATCATGCCGAACAGCAGGAACGTGCCCTCCGAAATGAAGATCGACGACCGCTGCATCAGCCACAGCGCCTTGGTGGAGAACCGTTTGCGGAGCTTCGTGGCGATCGGGTAGCTGGCGTATGAGATCGGCGAGCCGGGGATGCCCGCAACGGTGGGCAGCATATTGAAGTGCAGCACGTCCGAATAATAGAGCGCTTCGCTGGTGCCGATGTCGATGCCGTCCACCACGCCGGTGAGCGTGTAGATCAGCAGAGGCTTGTTGGTGAATACGCTTAAAAGGCCCTTCATCGGGTGCGGCGGCTTTTCCACCTGCGGCACGCGCTCGCGGCTCACGATGATCCAGTTCACGTTCACCACGGTGGTGCACACCCAGATCACGATCTTCATCACCACGAACAGGCGCAGCACGTTCATATCGAGCTTGCCGTTGTCGATCAGGTCGTACAGGATGCCGAAGAGCTGCGCGGGGATCTTGACGTCCGCGAAGAATTTTGACACCACCAGCATCGAGGTGCGCTCGTTCGGGTTCGGGGTGAATACGTTGTCGATATACCCGCCGCCGCCGAAGAACGCGCCCACCGTTTCGCTGATATACATAACGGTCATATACATCGTAAGGCGCTGCGCGGGGTCCAGCCCGCGGCTGTCGGCCACCATGGGGATGATGCACATAAAGAAGCCGATGGCGAGGCTCGGCAGGAGCGCGAGATACTGGAACGGCTTGAACTTGCCCCAGCGGGAACGCATGTTGTCGATGATGGCTGCCGAAAGGGGGTCGTTGACCATATCGTAGATGCCGAGCCCCACCGTGGCCTTGCCGTACGCCAGCGGCGACAGGCCGAAAAACTTATACAGAAAGATCTCGCTGCCCGTATCGTATTTGCCGAGGTCCATTTTGCCGAAGGCGGCCTTCAGGATATACGCCACCCGCTCGCGGGTGGAGCAGAACAGGCGGTTCATATACGCCTGATTGAGCTGCCCGTTTTCATAGGTCGCGCTTTGCCGCGTATCATTCTGCGACATATTTTTCCGCCTCCTTTTCTTTGTTCTCCTGTGCCAGTTCGCGTTCCTTTTCCTGCTGCAGGGCGGTCATCCGCCGGTACTGCTCCGCGCGGATCTCTTCGTGCGGCACGCCGTTTTTCTGCATTTCAAAGTATTCTTCAATGGGTATGCCGCCCACAAAACACTGCTTGTGCGCGATCTTGATGCCCTGCCGGAACACAAGGATCTCGATCACAAGGTTCACCGCGTTCAGAAGCAGATACAGATACGCGCCGTACCCCGGTTCAACGGCGGCGAACGCGCCGTTCGGCGTAAACGCGATCAGCAGCACGAACGCCAGCGAGAAGCCGAGCATCAGCGCCGAAAGCGAGATGTTGCGCGCCTTTCCCTTCGGCGAGCACGAGAGGAACAGCAGCGCGAAATGCGCCAGCCACGCCAACAAACTCAGTATGAGGCACACAAGCGCCGCAAGAAACAGCCGGCCCGTGAGTTCCGCCTTCGCAGCGTCCAGAAACGCGCCGAGGTCCGCCTCTTTGAAAAGCGAATAGAGCTTGATCGCGTCCAGCGTTTTCGGCAGGCCGCCGCTGCCGGGCTCCGTGAAGATCAGCGGCAGAAACACCGCGCCTACGGGCAGGAGCGACGTCACGATGCGCGCGACCGCGAGCTTCGAGCCGATATACGAAGCCTTTGCCCGGTCCACTTTTTTCTGGAAGTAAAAGTGCTGCACCTCGGCCTTGTCTGCGTCCTGCATCAGACGCTCCTGCAGGTCATACAGGAACACGTTCGCCCCGCAGTGCGGGCATTTCTGCTTCCAATCGACCAGACGCAGGTGACGCCCGCATTTCGGACAGTTCGCCATGGGTCTCTTCCCCCTTTGTGTGAGAGTATGTTTTCATTATAGCGTACTGCGCCGAAAATAGCAATATGTACAGAATTATTTTTACGAATACGATTATTTTGTGTATTATATCATTGATTTTCATCGTTTCTTGACACATTCCATCGGATGGGGTACAATAGAAACGGTTTCAAAAACTCAAAATTCTATGATCCGGAGGCATTTCTTTATGGAAGAAAGACGTATCGGTACCGTTGCGCGCGGCGTGCGCGCGCCCATCATCCGGCAGGGGGACGACATTGCCGAGATCGTGGTAAACAGCGTGCTTGAGGCCGCCGCGAGCGAAGGCCTCAGCCTGCGCGACAGAGACGTTGTTGCCGTAACCGAGGCCGTGGTGGCCCGCGCCCAGGGCAACTATGCCACGGTGGACCAGATCGCCGCGGATATCCGCGCGAAATTCCCCGGCGGCGAATTCGGCGTGATCTTCCCCATTTTATCGCGCAACCGCTTCGCGATCTGCCTGCGCGGCATCGCGCGCGGCGCGAAAAAAATCACGCTGATGCTCTCGTACCCGTCCGACGAGGTCGGCAATCCCCTCGTGGATCAGGACGCGGTCGACGCCGCGGGCGTAGACCCCTACGCCGACGTTCTCACCGAAGAAAAATACCGCGCCCTGTTCGGCTGCGTGAAGCACCCGTTCACCGGCGTGGACTACATCGAATACTATAAAGAGCTGATCGAATCGCAGGGCTGCGAGGCGCAGATTTTGCTGGGCAACGACTGCCGCAGGATCCTGAATTACACGAAAAACGTGCTCACCTGCGATATCCACACCCGCGCCCGCAGCAAACGGCTGCTCCGCGCGGCCGGGGCGGAGCGCGTGTTCGGGCTGGACGATATCCTGCGCGAGAGCGTGAACGGCTCCGGCTATAACGAGAACTATGGTCTGCTGGGCAGCAACAAGGCCACCGAAGAGAGCGTGAAGCTCTTCCCCCGCGCCTGTGAGGACGTGGTGGCGCGCATCGCCGCGGGCCTGAAGGACGCCGCCGGCAGAAACGTGGAGGTTATGGTATACGGCGACGGCGCGTTCAAGGACCCCGTGGGCAAGATCTGGGAGCTGGCGGACCCGGTGGTATCCCCCGCCTACACGCCCGGTCTGGAGGGCCAGCCGAACGAGCTGAAGCTGAAATACCTCGCTGACAACGACTTCAGGGACCTCTCCGGCGAGGCGCTGAAAAACGCCATCAGCGAGCGCATCCGCACCAAGGGCTCCGATCTTGTGGGCAGCATGGTTTCGCAGGGCACCACTCCCAGAAGACTGACCGACCTGATCGGCTCGCTGTGCGACCTCACCAGCGGCAGCGGCGACAAGGGCACGCCGATCGTGTGGATCCAGGGCTATTTCGACAACTACGCCATCGGCTGACAATCCGCAAAAAAGGATCTTCACGAAAACTTTGGGGATTCACAACAAAAGCTTTCGGTCCAGCCTTTCTCGAAAGGCTGGCAGGGTCCGGGGGCAGCGCCCACGGTCGCCCGCCGCAGCGGGCGAAACCTTTACGATTATGTAAGCGCAGGAGGTTGTTAAGGAACCCTCGCCGGGGGTTCCTTAAGTGCGAAGCACAAAATCCCACAGGTTCCGTGAAGAGCGATTTTTTTGCTGATATAAAGAACCGCACCCCCTGAACGGTCAGGAGGCGCGGGTTTGTATGTGGGGGAGATTCGGTTCGGTCAGACGGAAGCTCAGCCGATCTTAAAGATCATACGGAAGAGCGCTCTGACCCATTTAAGCCATGCGGTGATCGCCGAGATCGCCCAGCCGATCGGGTCGTCGGAGGCTTTGTCGGGGTCTTCCGCCGTCCAGTTCTCGGTGTTGCAGTTGAGGGTATTCATCGCCTCGATCTCACCGTCGCGGGGGGAATCGGGATCGGTGTAGGTATACACCACAAAGCGGGAGGGCCAACAGCCGGTCTCCACGGTGATCTGCTCCTTCGCGGTGGCAATATCGTAAAGCAGGCGGGTTTCCCAATCGGACCAGTTGGAGTGGCTGGAGCCCTTGATGAACCACGTGCTCTCGGGGAAGAGACAGGTGGAGGCGTCGATCTGCCCGTCGGGCGAGATATAATCGCCCAGGCCCGCGTCGACGCGGGAGGCGATATAATCATCCGAAAGATCCTGATAGATCGTGCCGGTGGTGGCGCCGAAGGAGGAGCGGCCCACGGACGCGAACTGGTCGGAGATCAGATAGTTCGTTTTGCATACAGGCAGCGTCTGGAAGCCGTATTTGGAGATCACGCCGAAGTGGACGCCGCTTTCCACAGCCGCGGTGAGGATCTCGGGAATGTGCTGCCGCACCGTGGCGTCATAATTTTCGAGCTGCGCGATGAGGCCCGCATATTCGGCGCGCTTTTCACCGCCCTCGGGACCGAACACGTATTCCATTGCCGTGGAGAAATCTTCGGGAGATACGCAAGCCCAGTAGTTGGGCCAGGTATAAAAGGTGGACAGCGCCAGCGCGCTGGTGGCGCCTTTTACGATCTTGGCATATACCGTTTCTCTCGTGATACCGAGCATGTTGTCGAGCAGCCCCGTTTTATCGAGCATTTCAAGCGTGACGTTTACAAAGTCGTCCACGTCGAACAGGCCGAGCGCGCCGCAGTCGATCAGCGCGCGGTTAATTGCGGCGGCGTCCACCGCGAATTTGCCGCTGATGGCCTCGCTGAGCATTTCCGCCCCGCCGACCACGCTGCCGTCGAAGGCAACGCCGCGCATGTGAGCGGCGGCGTGCTCCGGGTACACCGCAAGATACGCGGTGACCACGTTGGTGCCGAGGCAGCTGGCGATGATACCCACCTGATCGCTGCCTGTGGAGGCCATGATATCGTCAAAGAAGGATTTCAGCTCCCCTGCCGTTGCGATGGGATCGAGACGCCAGTCGTAATTGAACCAGTATCTGTCGGTCGGGTAATACTTTTTGCCGTTGGAATACCACGCCTGATCGTTGTGCCGGATGCGCTCCATCCGCTCGGCTTTATCAGCGGCGATGCCGGTGCCGTACTGCGGGTTGCCGTCTTTATCGAGCAGCGAACGCTCGAACAGCTCGCCGATCTCCTTCTGCAGGTTCTCGTAGTACGGGTCCCAATCGCCCAGCAGCATGCCGTTGATCAGGAAAGGCATCATCACGTTGGCAACGGAGCGCATCGTGGAATCGTCGCCGTCATCATCGTTATTCGTCAGCACCGAAGGGATATCTCTGTAATAGATCACCTTGTTGCCGTCTTCGTCCATCAGCTTTTCGCCGTCGCCGGAGATGCGGATCACCGGGATATCGCTCATGGACTGTGAGATCCACTGGGTCGTTTTGGCGAAAGCCGCAGCCGAAAGGCCTGAGAGCATGACCGCGGCCAGCAGCAGCGCGATCGCTTTTTTGAGCGTACGTTTCATGCGAAATCTCCTTCATATCGTTTTTTCGATTGATTGTTTGTTTTATTATATTAAATTCTATTGAGAATAGCAAGATACAATTCCGCTGCGATTGTTCAAAAAAATTCCGCTGTGATTGTTCAGAAAAACAACTAAGATCATACAGAACGATCCGGAAGTTTGACAGTTGAAATGAAACAAACCGATCGTCAGGCATTGAAACGCCTGATTTTTACATATCAAAACGGCTTTCTATTCTCTTTTTGAAAGAAATTTCATATAAATCCCATGCGGTACAAAATGCGTTGACGGCGA
This sequence comes from Clostridia bacterium, assembly GCA_017439205.1. Lineage (GTDB taxonomy): Bacteria > Bacillota > Clostridia > Oscillospirales > Acutalibacteraceae > RUG806. Next base: position 36,223 of record JAFRSZ010000011.1, on the reverse strand, counting down.
CGAAGCGGCTGCACAGTCAACCGTTTCGGAAGCGATCAGCTATTTCGATTCTTCGCAATAGCACGCGATGGCGGCGGAAACGAACAGCGCCGTGCCCGCGCCGCCCGCGCGGTCGATGTTTTCGGTCAGCTCACCGCCCGCGGCATAGAGCGCGCCGAGCCCCGCGAGGATCGCGTTCGTACACGTATAATAATGCGCCGTGATATACGCCTGCAAAGCCTTCACCCGGGTCTGCACCTCCGGGTCGGACGCGGGTTTTTCTTTGAGCTTTCCGAACCCGGCGAAGATCGCCATGAGCCCCGCGGCGGCGTCGCGCTGCGCGTCTTCGGACCGCTCCGCCGTTTTTTCTTCATACTCCCTGTAGGCGTCGGTTTCGCCCCACCGGGACTCCGCCTCGGCGCGGTATTCATCTTCGTTTTCAAAAAATGATCTCAAAGGGATCAGCTCCTCTCTCGTGCTGCTGCGTGTATATAGATCGAAAAGCGCCTTGCCGTTTTCCGTATCATCGATTTTAATGATTCCGGAATAGACCTCCATGCCGTCGTCTTCGTCCGGATAAACGGAAAAGCAGTCCGCGAGATCCACTTCCACGGAAACGGTTTTGCCGAACACGTTTTTATACGGCTCGGCAAGACCGCAGGAATCCACATATCGCCCGGCACGGTCGTAAGCGTCGTCAAACGAATCGGCATCAAACATCAAAACGGATTCTTCGTAAAAGACCTCTCCGGTTTCAACGGTATATTTGAAAACCGCCTTCACGCTGTATAATACCGTTCCCTCTTCAAAATACGACGAAAGCCCCGGCTTTGAAGCAAGGACCGCCTGTGCGCCGGACATACCGTTGCGCCGGAGCGTCTGCGCATATGAGATCAACTCGGTCAACCGGTCCCTTTTCTCTGTCAAACGGCCGATCTGCACAGACAGACGCCGATCCTGTTCCGCTTCCGGCAGCGTTACGATCTCGCGGATCTCCTTTAAAGAAAACTCCAACTCCCGGAACAGCAATATCCTCTGCAGCCGGGCAAGGTCTTCGTCGCCGTACAAACGGTAACCTGCCGCCGTACGCGCCGACGGCCGCAGCAGACCGATCCGGTCGTAATACTGCAGCGTCCGAATGCTCACCCCCGTAAGGGCGCTGACTTCATGTACCGTTTTCATACCGCATTCCTCCCCTCCGAAAACAGTATAAACTATGACGTTACGTTAAAGTCAAGTGTTTTTTCAAAAAAAGAAAAACTGAGATCGATCGCGGAACAGCCGACCGGCGGTCAACAAATCAGAATTATACGGTATTAATCTTGAAATCCATTAAAAAATGTGGTAATATGTAAAAAAACGACGGACGTCGGTCTGCCGTGCGGCAGATTGAAAATATATCATGCGAGGAGAATTTTTATGGCATTTTGTTGTTACTGCGGAAGATCGCTTGCCCCCGGAGAGGTTTGCGATTGTCAGAATCAGAACGCGCGCGGTCAGAGCACCCCGGGCGCCGGCTACCGGCAGGAGACGCCTCCCACGGTCACTTACCGTGACGGCGGCGCGCAGACCGGCTACACCCAGAACGGCGCGCAGACCGGCTACACCCAGAACGGCGCACAGGCCGGCTATACCCAGAGCAGCGCGCAGACAGGCTATACCCAGGGCGGCTACAACCAGAACGGCGCGCAGACAGGCTATAACCCCGAAATACCCACCGGCGGGACCCCCTTTGCAAAGAAACTCGGCTCTATGATCGGGAATATCGGCTCGGAAGAGATGGAGGATTCCACGGAAAAGATTTTGGGGAACGCCATAGGCACCAACGGTCTCGACGTGTTTGAGCGCGGGAAACAGATCGTGCCGGAATGCATCAAAGCCAATGAGGGCGAGGTTCCCGTAAAGCAATACAGATTTGCAATCCTGCGCACCCGCGGCGCTTTTGAAAAAGCGGAAGGCAGACTGCAGATCACAAACAAACGACTGCTCTTCCGTGCGACGGGTCGGTCGCTGCAGGGCAAAACCGAGCTGCACGAGGAATTCAACCTTTCCGAGATCGCGGGCTTCGAGGCGCGCAACCGCCACGTGTTCAGCCTGCTGAAAATGCTCGGCGCGATTCTGCTCACTGCGGTATTCGGCGCTCTGGGCGCTCTGTTCGCATGGCTCGTCGTTAATTCCGATTCTTCGAACCTGCTGAAACCGATGGAAATTTTCGCAATCATCTGGTCGCTGCTTTCGGTGGCAGGCGTAACCGTGATGGCGGTAATGATCCGGAAAAAGAATTATTATAACCCGCTGTACATTCTGCGCCACTTCATCCTGTCCCCCGCTGTGGCGGCAATGGTGATTTACACAATCATGGGCGACAGCTGGTACCGCGACGGGATCGATTCCGAAGTGATGATCATTTTCGGCATCCCGCTGGCCATCGCGTTCCTGATCAACCTGTTCCTGATGAGCTTCGTGCCTGATCTCACCGTATCCATCAAAACGAAGGGCGGTCTGCCTTCGATATTCATTGCAAAAGAATCGCAGTCGTTCTTCCAGATGATCTTCGGCGGGCACGCGGCCATGGCGTCCGGCTTCAGAGAGATCGGCCCGTGGAAGGATACCGATGCTGCCATCCGTGAGATCGGAACGATCATCGACGAGATCAACACGCTGGGCGACGCCGCCGTGGCGAAATGGGCCGAAAAACCCGAAAACAACTGAGACCGGTTTTCTTTCTCAGCAATAAACGCCAACAACAAAAATAATACGAAGAAAAAGCGTCCGGCGCACCGTGCGTGACCCGCGGCGCTTTTCTTCTTAAGGAGCAAAACCTATGAATTCTGATGAAATGAAAAAACGTTTGATGGAAATGGGGCTTCCCTCGGCAAAGGCACTTTTTTACAGCGACCTGGCGAAAGAATTCGCCCCGGATCTTCGTGCGGCATTTGAACGTTTTATAGAAACCGGACAACCCTGTGAGTTTAATTATAACGGGTGGACGCTTGCTGCCGTAATGGAGCACACCTTCTCGGAACCGCCGTATTCGTATATCTATTTTGACAGAATGATGAAAAATGCCAAGTATGCTGCGTATTTTGCAAAAATGGATTTTTGTGAGGAATAAATGGATATCGGAACATATTTAAATGATCGCCCCGCATGGGCGGACGTCTTTACGAAAGACGGATGGGCAAAAGCCTCCGAACAGCAGAGAATGGACGCATATCAGGCTTTGGAACACGATATGGCGGCAATGGAAGGCAGACCGGAGCGGCAAATAAAATTTGATATTAACGGTCCGGAATATAAAAACAGCAACGGATGCTTTTCCCCTAACGACAATTGTATTCATCTGAACTCCGATAAGTTTTTGAGTAACAATGCAGATTATTATCAGGGAATGTGCACTACGATGCACGAAGGTCGCCACGCCTATCAGCACGACTGCAACCGCGGAATCGTACAACATCCTGACGCAGACTATCAGGCAAACGCAAGGGGGATCCGGCTTTCCGGAGAAATGCCCGGCGTATATCAATCGACAAAAAACGGCGCGACCTACAACGACTATTATATGCAGGCAAACGAACTTGACGCGAGAAAGTTCGAGCTGGACCAAATGAAGAGTCTGAACGGTCTGTACGGAAACGATCCCGATTTTCAAGATTTCTGCGATCAAAAACAAACCACCATGGATGCCGAATTTCAAACGGCGGAGCAACAGGCCCGGGCAATGAGAACAGACAGTCTGAACAACGTCCGGGACAAGCTTAACGCTTATAACGATGCCGACATGTTCAGCAAAGGTCCGGCTCTGCAGGAATACAATGACGCACTCAACAATGCAAACGCCATAAGCAGATGTTTTGATGAAAACGATAATTTTTTACCGGACGTTTACGGAAACCTGATACCCGAAAATGCGGCGGCGGAAATGTATACGCCGGAAGAGATCAACGGTCAGCTTTCCTCTCTTCAACAGGGTAATCCGAGTCAGGTCTCTTCATTGTCTTTCGGCGATTCACAGGGAGAAGAACCGATTTTTTCAAACCAAACATCAGAAAACCGGCCTTCCACAGAACCTCTCGGCGATCCACAGGAACCCCCGGGCAACAACACTTTCGCCAATTCGTCTGCCGAACCGGCTGTAAACGATCCGGAGGACGCCTCTCAAAACCCACAAGATCAGATCAACGATCCGCAAAACAGAGAAGAACTGCCCGAAGAGGGTGAAGAACAGCCCGACGAAGGGCAGGAAGAACCCGAAGAGGGCGAAGAACAGCCCGACGAAGGTCAGGAAGAGCCTGAAGAGGGCGAAGAACAGCCCGAAGAAGGACAGGAAGAACCTGAAGAAGTCGAAGAACAGCCCGACGAAGGACAGGAAGAGCCTGAAGAAGGTGAAGAGCAACCCGAAGAAGGACAGGAAGAACCCGAAGAGGGCGAAGAACAGCCCGACGAGGGGCAGGAAGAGCCTGAAGAGGGTGAAGAACAGCCCGACGAGGGACAGGAAGAACCTGAAGAGGGACAGGAAGAACCTGAAGAGGGTCAAGAAGAACCCGAAGAGGGTCAAGAAGAACCTGAAGAGGGTCAAGAAGAACCCGACGAAGGTCAAGAAGAACCCGACGAAGGGCAAGAAGAACCTGAGGAGGGTGAAGAACAACCTGACGAAGGACAGGAAGAACCTGAAGAAGGCGAAGAACAGCCCGACGAAGGGCAGGAAGAGCCCGAAGAGGGCGAAGACCTGAACGAAGGCGATCAGGCTCACGGCGAAAGCGGCGATCAGCCCGAACAGGAAGGCGAAGACCTGAACGAAGGCGATCAGGCTCCCGGTGAAAGCGGCGATCAGCCCGAACAGGAAGGCGAAGACCTGAACGAAGGCGATCAGGCCCCCGGCGAAAGCGGCGATCGGCCCGAACAGGAAGGCGGCGACCTGAGCGAAGACGGTTCCGGCATGCGCGAGGAATCACCCGATCAGGAGGATGATCCTTCTATGGAGGGCGACGGAACAGACATCGGCCCTGACAACGGGAAGTCCACCGACAACGGCGATTCATTGGACGGAGAGGCCGGGGAAACACCCGATGAAGACAACGAAAACGGCCCCGAAGAAACCGCGCCCGAAAACGGGGAAGCGCCCGAAAACGAGCCGCCCGGAGAAGGCAATGAAACACCGCAGCCGGAGAACGGCGCCGAACCGCCGGGCAATGAAGCGGGGCAGGAACCGCAGCCCGTTGATAACGGTGCTCAGCCCGATCCTTCGGCAGAACCGCCGGAGAACGCGCAGCAATCGCCGGAAGACGGCCGGAACGGCGCCGAACCGGACGATAACGACCTGGGCGACGACCAGAACGACGGCCGGAGCGGCGACGCGCCCGAAAACGGAGCAGCGCCGGAAAATGAAGGTCAGGAAGCCGGCGGCGACATGGGTTCGGACAGCGGCGGCGGAGATTTAGGTTCCGACAGCGGCGGCGATATGGGCTCCGGCGCGGGCGAAGATATGGGTTCCGCAGGCGAAGACGTTGCTTCAGCGGGTGAAGACGTTGCCTCTACGGGCGAGGATATGGGTTCCGCAGGCGCGGATATGGCCTTGTGATCGGTTTGCCCGCACAACACAACAATAAATCATTCGGGAGGACTTTATGAATACGATCAATGATAATTCCGCGATTCTTTTCGGTACGGAGCTGCACAGGGATATTCCGTTTCACGAGTTCGAAAACAAGGATCCCTATCCCCTGCTGATCTCGGGGACGGACGCGACCGGCAGACGGGCGACGATTCCAATCAGTTCCAACATTCTCAGCCGGCACATCATGTACCTCGGCGGTATCGGCACCGGTAAAACGAACGCCTTTTTCCATATCGTGAAGCAGCTCGACCAGCGGCTGACCCAGAACGATATCATGATCATTTTCGATACGAAGGGCGACTTTTACCACGAGTTTTACCGCCACGGCGACGTGGTGATCAGCAACGACGAGACGGCGACCGGTGAAAACGGGCTGAACTACTGGAACATCTTCAACGAGATCGAATACGGTCCGCATATGACGGAGAGCGTGCTTGAGATCAGCAAGAGCCTGTTTGCGGAACAGTGCAAGAAGACGACGCAGATCTTTTTCCCGAACGCCGCAAAGGATCTGTTTATGGCGTGCCTGCTGCATTTCATCCGCTCCATGCCGCCGAAGCAGCGCACCAACAAGAACCTGATCCACTATATCAATTCCACGCCGGCGTCGGAACTGAAGGAAATGCTGAACTCCTACGACGACCTGCGCGCGCTTTGCAGCTATATCGAAAAGAGCGATTCCGCACAGACGCAGGGCGTGTTATCCGTGCTGCAGCAAACGGTGAGAGAGATCTTCGTGGGCAATTTTGCCAAAACCGGCACGCTGGCGCTAAAGAGCCTCGTGCGCAAAAAGGGCGGCAGAAAGGTGTTTATCGAATACGACCTGAGCATCGGCATGATGCTCTCGCCCGTATACAGCCTGATGTTCGATATGGCGATCAAGGAGGCGCTTGGCAGGAAACGGAGCGCCGGCAACGTGTACTTCATCACGGACGAGTTCCGCCTGCTGCCGAACCTTGAGCACGTTGACGACGCCGTGAACTTCGGCCGCAGCCTCGGCATCAAGTTCATGATCGGCATTCAGAACGTGGAGCAGATCTACGAGTGCTACGGCGAGGAACGCGCGCGCAGCATCATGAGCGGCTTTCTGACCAGCATCTCCTTCCGCGTGAACGATGCGAAATCGAGGGAATACATACAGCAGATCTACGGCAAGAACCAGAAGGTGGAGCGGTACGTTCCGCTGAACCAGAGCAAGGGCATCGTGGAGACCCAGCGCGAGGCAAACGTGGTGGAGGACTGGGACGTAAGCAATCTGCTGATCGGCCAGGCCATCATCGGCTTCCCGAACTGCGAGCCGTTCATCTTCCGCTTTGAAGAGTACAAAGGAAAAAAATAACGTATGCGCCGCCTGAATCGCGGGCAGACAAATACCGGGCCCGGCTTCCGTTTGAGAAGCTGCGGCCCGGTTTTCCGGTATATGAAACTCAGTCTTTTTTCTGCGCCTTAAAGGTGAACCCGCGCACGCCGGAAGAGAGCAGGCTGTAATCTTCCGTCCAGTTCTCCCCTTCCGTAAGGAAATTGCCCGGGCCGCACGCATACGCGGGTTTCGGCAGTTCGTGCAGCGGGCCGAACACGTTTACGCGCGTGCCGACCACCGTAACGAAGATCGGCTCTTCATTTCTGACCGCTTCGGTCACGTCCGCCTCATAGGGCTCCCAGCCGAGCACCTCCGTTTTTCCGGCGGAGGTCACTTTCACGCAGGCGCCCGTAAAATCCTTCGGCGTCAGCACGATCCGGTCTGCGGCTCCGGCGATATCTTTCAGTGCAGGCAGATACGCTTCGGGCGAGAGTTCAAACGTCAGGTTGCCGGTGAAGAACGGCATACCGTAATCGGCGTAATCTTTGCAGCCCATCAGCGGCGGCGCGGGCACGAGGGTACGGCGCACGCCCTCCAGCCGCACGCCGAAATCGCCCACAAGATAGAGCGCTTCAATGTTGGACGTGCGTTTGAAGGTCAGCTCGGCGGTCACGACGTTGCGCCCCGTTTTCAGCGCGGAAACGGGGATCTCCATCTTTTTAAAGCACTCGTCGATCCAGAAATCGTTGACGCCGGGGACCGGCAGCGGGATGCCGTTGACCCGATAGTGATTGCGCTCCGGCCGCTCGCCTGCGAGATACACGGGGGATGCGGGCAGCGTTTCGATAAAGAATTCATACGCCAGCTGCAGCGTTCCGTATTCTTCCCGATCGTACCGTTTGGCATACCACGGCTGCAGCATATCTCCGCCGCGGAACGCCAAGCCGACGTCTGCGCGGACGGCTCTGTCGACACGTAAAACCTCTTGCTCTTCGCTCCATTCTCCGTTCTGCAGGCGCCGACGGCAGCGGTCGAGCACGCACACGTTCGGCTCGCTGCAGCGGTACGGGAATTCGCCGGTCAGCGTTATTTCGGCAACGGTGCGGTATACCGGAACTGGCGGAAGTTTTTCATCGGTTTCGGAAAGCACGAAGCACTTTGTTCCGCCCGCTTCCAGACCGAAACGGATGCTGTAAACGCCGCCGGTTTCTTCGGCAAAGGCGGAAGCGTCGGCACGTTCGCCGGTATCGAGATCCCATTCCTCCACGCGGTACCCGGCGGGCGCGCGCAGAGACAACGTAAGCTCCCGGCGCGGAGATTCGCGGTCGGTATTCAGCACCGCGGCGGCGTAACCGTTCCCCGCGAAGCCGCGGCGGACCTGCGCGAAAACGCAGGTTTCGGCATTGCCGGAAGCGTCGGTTACCGTTACCGATTCCTCCGAATACCGGCGCACGGCGTCAACCAGCGCCTGTTCATCATACGGGATACGGATCCCGCGGGAAGCGAGCGCCGCGGGTTCCGCAGAGGGAACGGCGTTGACGTACCGCGGCACGTCCCCGCAAAAAATGACCGCGCCGCCTTTTCCGATAAAATCGCGCAGCAGCGCCAGCGTGGAGGGGCGCACGGTGAGCATATTCGCGACGATCACGGTATGATAATACGCCTGCCCCACGCGCAGCGCCGCCCTGCCGCCGCGCGATTCCACCGCAGAGAGGCGGGACATCATCTCTTCCTCGCCGTAGTCGAAATCGATCTGATGGCCGGTGAGGAAGCCGAACAGCTCCCTGTACCGTTCCTCGTACGGTTCCACGTCCGGAGAGGCGTTGCTGATCCAGTCTGCCCAGCCGGCATAAGCCTGGCACCACAGGGATTCTATGGGGTTCAGAAGCAGCACGTCGCAGCAGGGCCGCCCTTCGGAGAGAACGAGCCCCATACGGGCGAAGTGGTCTTCCACCGTTTTGTAATCTTCATACCACGGGGACTGGTGCAGAATAGAGGCGGGATAATCACGCTTTGCCTCCCCCTCCATCGTGTACCAGGAGAGGTGCGGGCAGCGGACGTTGATACCGAACAGCGCCTGCCAGTCGCCCACGTTTTTATGGCCCTTGAAGCCGAACTGCCAGCCCGTGCAGCCGTAGAGTTCAGAGAGCATCCACTTTTTGCCGAGCTGACGGGAAGCGGAGGCAAGCTGCTTTACGATCCACCAGCAGCGGTTGTGCTCGGTGAGCACGTCTACGCCGGGAACGCCCATATGCTCGTAATACCGCATCAGGGAACCGTTGGGCACGGTCTGGTTCATCAGGCTGTCTTCATGCAGGACGTGCCCCGTTAAGACCATACCGTGAGATATGCACCATTCGTTGATCGGAGCGGCGAACCGCTCAAGAAAGAGCGCGTTGGCGAGGTCGATAAAGAAGAGCTTGACCGGCGCGACCTTCTCGCCGTTTTTGCGGTAGAAAAGCTCCGGCAGGATCGGGCGGCAGGCAAAGCCGTAACGCTTTTCGAATTCCCCGAAAATATCGTCCGTCCACGCCACGGCGCAGGACATGACGCCGTTTTTCTCTTCGCGGTTATCGAAGCAGTGGCCTCTGTGCGGCTCATCGGTAAAAACGCCTTTGATGCTTCTGCCGATCCGGCTGCCGCAGTGAAGCGCGTACCGCTCATGCGTCAGTTCAATGAAGCGTTCGGTGGCTTCCCTGCTCATCGTGTCGAGATACGTGGCGCCGTTGTACACGGAAGAGGGCGGATCGGGCACAACGGCAAAGCGCAGCGCTTTCCATACGCCCGGCAGGTCCGCGGCCGCGTCTTTCAGCTCCTCCACGGCGGAAAGTACGGCCGAGACCACGTCTTCCCGACCGGCAACAGCGGAAACGTCAAGCTCTTTACAGGCATAGAGGTCGATCCCGTCGAGCTTTGCGGCGTACAGGGCGAATGAATGCGCATCCCAATCGGCAAGCTCGGGGGCGGATTCGTAAACATAAAGGGACTTCATGCGGTAACGGGGGTCTGCCGTGGCCTTGCCGCCCGCCGACCCGGAGGGCCAGCGGTCTTCATCGTAGAGCCAGGCTTCCATGCCGTCACGTTCGGCGGCGTCCGCCACTTCGTTGATCAGCCGGAACCACTCTTCGCCGAGATATTCTGTAATGAGCCCCGTGCGGGAATGCATGAAATACCCGCCGAACCCCATTTTTTTCATAATGTGCGCCTGTCGCACCAGCTCCTCGCCGCGCAGCTCGCCGTTCCACGACCAGAACGGTTTGCCGCGATATGCTTCGGGCGGGGATGAAAAACACTTTATCAGCTGCTCTTTGTTCATTCTTTTCTCTCCTGTGAACGCGATCCGCGCATTGATACGGGCCGACGCCAGAGCGCGGAATATTGTCCTATTTTTACGGATCCATTGTACACTACAACGCAGAGGGTGTCAATGAAACTTCAAAAAAGCGTTTTCACGCGGGAGCGGCTTCGGACATACAAATCCTTCAGAGCGTGCAGACGGCACGCCCGCCGCGCCGTTTACAGGTTGACATTTTCTGCGAAACATAGGATAATAGGAGCCGTAAAAAACGGGGAGGGCTGAAAATGGAACGAAAGCTTTTCAAAAAGACCGCGGCGCTTCTGCTCGCCGCCGCGATGCTGCTCACGGCGCTGCGCGTGTCTGCGCTCGCCGCATCCGGAGAGAACGCCGTGCGCTTCGCCGTGGCTGCGGACGTCCATCTGCGTCTGCCCGACGCGGATCTGCCGGTCCATTACCCTGAAAGCGAGCTGTACTATTCCTGCTGGGGTTCCGGCAACCAGACGCATGAATCCACCGGATTGCTGCTGCAGACGCTTACCCGCGCGCGGGAGAACGGCGCGCAGTTCGTGCTGCTCTGCGGCGATCTCACGCACTACGGAAACGAAACGCAGCACCGGTATTTTGCTTCGCTTTTGCGCGGGTTTGAGGAAGAAAGCGGGATCCCGGTATATGTGACGCCCGGCAATCACGACTATTATGAGAGCACGCCTGACCGGTTCAGAGAGTATTACGCCGATTTCGGTTACGCCGAAGCGCTTGCGTCGGACGACAAAACCGCCTCCTATACGGCGGACCTGCCCGGCGGTTACCGACTGATCGCCATTGATTCCAACGACCCGGGCAAGGACGGGGACGGCCTTGACGACCGGCTGTTCTCATGGATCGGCGCGCAGGCGGAAGCTGCCGCCGCGGACGGAAAAACGCCGATCGTGATGATGCACCACCCGCTGCTTGAGCCGATCCCGTACGCAAGCCTGCTGATGAAGGATTTTATCGTGCGTGACCATGAGGCCGTGGCCGAGCGGTTTGCCAAATGGGGCTTTTCGTATGTTTTTACCGGGCACGAGCACGGCAATAATATCACGTCGTTTACCGGTTCCAACGGCAGGATCGTATACGATATCCTCACCACTTCGCTGAATTCCTATCCTATGGAATTCCGCATGATCGACCTCTCTGAAAAGGAAATGGCGATCTCGATGGAAACGCTGGAATCGCTTGACCCGGCCTATATTCCCCCCGGATATAACGACGCGCAGCGCGTTTCGATCATGGAGGATTACACCGCCTATTCTCTCGGCTTTTTCAAATTCTCGGTCGCGAAGAAGATCGAACGGGTGATCGCGCCCGATTTCATCAAGAACGCGCTCGGGCAGGATTCCGGCGCGCTGGCGGACGCCGTTGACGTTGTGATGCCGCTGGTTGCCGAGGCGCTGAACATGCCGTTCTACGCGGAGGAAGGCGAAAGCGTGGCGGCGCTCGCGGCAGCGGCGGGCGCGACGCTTCCTGCGTCGGATTATCAGAGCCTCATGGACCTGATCACAAGCCTCGTTGCCGTTGTTTACCGCGGCGGAGAAGACATACCTACCACGAAGGCCCCGGAGGGCAGGATCTTTCTCATTGCGCTGAACACCCTGCTGAAATACGTTCTGGCGCAGGCCGGGAACCGGGTCACGCAAGACCATATGGACCGCATTTTCGGCGCGCTGGGCCTCGACCGGATCGATCGGATCGACTTGTGCCGATGGAACCGCGCATATATTCCCGGCGCGGATTGCAGCTATGCCGCAACGGAGGCTGCGCTTTCCCCGCTGCTGAACAGGTTTCTGGAGGACGACGACGTGCCGGACCGCGACGCCGTTCTGACGCCCTCCGGAGCTGCGGATAACGGCGGCTCCCGCTTCGCGGCGCTGATCGGAAAGCTGAAGGCGTTTTTCGGCCGCATTGCCGGTATCCTGAAAAAGCTGACGTCCTTCGGCGGATAAACCGCCGTTCACTCCCCGCGAAGGCCCTTTCACTCCGAACCGCTTGCATACCAAGCGGTTTTTTGTTATGGTGGAAGCGTGGAATTCTTTTTCCCGTTCACGATATCTGAAAGGATGAAAGATATGAAAACGAAAATGAACCGGCTTCTGAGCGCACAAACGAAACGGCACTGCAAAATCGGCAGCCCCGCCCGGCGATCCGCCGTTGACGGGGCTGTTTTTTGATTTGTTAAGGGATTTTTCCTCTTATGTTCCCACGGTATCTCAGAAGGACTCCGAACCGGACGGATCCGTTAAACAGTTTTGTCTCCGTGTTCTCCGCGCCACGTCATACCGATCATGGTCACGTCGTCAAACTGCGGCGCTTCGCCGGTGAATTCCTTAACGGCGGAACCGACCTCTTCTATGAATACGCTCGGAGTTCCGTCCGGGCGGCGGTTCAGCGCTTCCAGCATTCTGTCCGTCCCGAACATTTCTCCGCCCGCGTCCGTCGCCTCCGGAACGCCGTCCGTATATACGAAGATGCTGCCGCCCCGCTCGAGCTGTATCTCATAATCGCGGTAGCGCGCGCCCTCCATGGCGGCAAGCACAAAGCCGTGTTTGTCTTTGAGAAGCCCGAACTTTCTGTCGGGCCCGCATACGACGGGGAATTCGTGACCGGCGTTTGCGGCTGTCATTTTGCCCGTGGAAAGATCGAATATCCCCAGCCAGCAGGTGACGAACATATCCGCCTCGTTGCCCTCGCAGAGCTGGTTGTTCACATCGGCGAGGATCTGCGCCGGGGAGCCGCCCTGCATGGCGCGGTTTTTGATCAGCGTTTTGGAGATCACCATAAACAGCGCCGCCGGCACGCCCTTGCCGGATACGTCCGCGATCACCAGCGCCAGATGGTTTTCATCGATCAGGAAGAAGTCGTAAAAATCGCCGCCCACCTCTTTCGCCGGCGACATGGAGGCGAAAAGGTCGATCTCTTTTTTCTGCGGGAACGGCGGGAAGATCCGCGGGAGCATATCCGCCTGGATCTGTGTCGCCACGTTCAGCTCGGCACCGATACGTTCCTTCTCGGCGGTAACGGTTTTCAGATTCTCCGTGTAGAGCTTCAGATCGTCCTGCATCTTGTTGAAGCCCCTCGCGAGGTCGCCGATCTCATCGCGGGTATCGATATCCGATTTTCGGTCAAAATCGCCTTCGCCGGTGTTTTTTACCGTGTCCGTCAGCTTTATGATGGGCTTTGAAACGGTGCGTGAAATGAAATATGCGATAACGGCGGCAATGAGAGCGATCGTAACGATGGCAATGATCGCGTTTATGAGCAGAGATCTGAATTCGGCCGTCATCTCCGCGCGCGCGTCGGCGAACAGCCGATCCGATTGCGCCGTGACCTTGCCGATGGGCTCGGTGATCTCTTCGGCATTGATGGCGGTGCAGAGCAGCCAGCCGGTGGAGGGGATCTCGCAGGCGGTCATATAGATCTCTTTGCCGTCCAGCACGGCTGTGAACGCCTCTCCGTGGCCGTAGGCGCAGTCGTCGATCTTCTGCCGAACGCTTTCCGGGTCTGCGAAGTGGTCCTCAAAAGCATTGTACAGACCGTTATGCGCCTGAACGTCCTCCATGAAGGCGCTGTACGCCAGCAGGTCTCTTTCGGCGCCGAGAAGAAAAGTGGTTCCCGTTTCGCCGAGCCCGCTGCCGATCACGTTGGACATCATCTGCTCGAAATTCACGTCGGCGGCCACCACGGCGACGATATTCCCCTCGGGGTCCTTAACGGCCATTGACGCCGTGATGCACGGCCTGCCGTAGGAATCGATTTCCGTCTCCTTCCACATGATCTTATCGGGCGAGGACGTGGAATTCACGTACCAGTGGCGCCGGGTCACCACATAGTTTTCAAGGTAAACGTTGTTGTTTGTGTACTGATAAAAGATCCCGCTGGCGGTGCCGACGTAGAGATTATCGAGGAACCGGCTGTTGTATTTCATGATCGGCGCGAAGATCTCTTCCATATCCGATATCAGCTTCAGTTCTTCGTACAGCGCTTCGGTCTCTTCAACGCCCGCGCTGAACATGTACCGCGCAGAGAGCGTTTCCGGCGCCTCGGACAAATGAACGGGATTATATGCGGCGTTTACATGATCCCCCGGCGAAGCGTAAAGCTTTTCGGCATATTCCGCCGACTGACTGACCGCGTCCGACACGATGCGCAGACGGGAATCCGTAACCTCCACCTGCATATCCGCCAGCACCCTGAGCGAATCGGAATCCTGCGCGTACAGGCCCTCTTCTATGGTCTGCTCGGCGCCCGTTCTGATATTTTCATACAGTTTTTGTATGTTTCCCCGCAGATCGGCAATGATCGCGTAAAGCCCGGCGTAGACGAGCAGCATCGCGCCGAGCGTCAGCGCGAGCATGGATATGATCAGCTTTTTTCCTATTCTCAAACCGTTGTACCTCCTTGCGATATCTGCAGTATTCAGTGAAATGGACCATCGTCGCCGGCCAGTTTTCGTCCGTGGCGTCCGCCCGAGATCCATAAGGGACAGGGCTGCGAAAAACGTTTCATTGCGGGAAAAAAACCGTTAAATTCAAACGTTGCGTTCCTTACCCAACGAAACCGGTCGGTCGTTGCCGACGACGTTCGCCAAAAAGTTAGATGCGTCCGATCGCAAAAAATCATTTATATTTTAGCACACATACCGGCTGAAACGCAATAATGATATTTATAAAAAAAGGCAGGTTTTTACGCCTGCCTTTTGGGCATCCGCCCGTCTTATCCGGCGGGCGTTTCCTCTTTCATTTTTCCGTAAAGCTTTCCGGCGATCAGCAGGACCGCGGCGGCCCATACGCCCGCCCAGACCTCAACAGACCACAGCGGCACAACGCCCTTCTGGTACAGCGCAGGTAAGGTATCCATCGCCATATGCAGCAATATCGCCGCCGGCAGAAAGACCTTTTTGCCGTTTTTGACGCCGTAAAACACAATTACCGTAAACCCGATATGCGCGAACATCGCAAACAGCCGCTCCGAAACGTTCATCGCCGCCAATGAAAAATCAAACGCGGCGGCGGCCTGCACGGACGGCAGCGCGGCGGCGGCCGTTTCCTCCGTGATCTTCAAAGCGGAAAGCGCCTCTCCGGCGTTCCCCGCGGAGAAAAGGACGGCGATAACGAGATACAGGATCATCGACGGCAGCAGGACGGACAATATCTCGATCCCGCCGTGGCCGATACCGTACAGGACCGCGTTTTCACGGGTGCGGTCCTTTTTCAGGATATATTTCAGCACGATATGCCTGCCGCACTCCTCAAACACGCCCGCCATCACGGTTCCGTACAGCACGTAGACCGCCGTATTGCCGTTTATGAACCTTGATACGGGGTTATCCGCAACGATGCACAGATAATGCACGCCTGCCTCCAGCATGCGGGCGGAAACGATAAACCCGGCGGCGCCGGCGATCAGGTAAAGGATGTTTACCCGCGCTTTATGCTTTATGTACCAATACAGGAAGAACCCGACCGGGATCGCAAGCATCAGCGCGACCGTGACTGCCAGCGCGGGAATGCTGTTTTTGCCGATAACGATATTTTCAAATTCCGTCATGCTTCATCGCCTCCCCAGACTTCCACACAAAAGCCCCTGCGCCCGCATGCGGTACAGGTCAGCTTTCGCGCGGTGGGCGTATGGTTCGCAAAAAAGGCTTCTTTAAAGGCGGGCCGGAACACCCCGTGGCATTCAGGGCAGATATATTTCACATGGTTGAAATAGTACCGGCTGATCAGCACGCCCCAGACGATCGCCACCGCCGCCCACACCGCGAACGGCCACCATACGCCCTTTACGATCCAGAAAATGATCGAAAACCATTGCAGCGCCGTGACCGGAAGCCCGGTCAGGAGCATCGTCAGACGCATTTTCTTCAGTTTTTTTCTGCTTTCCATGATAACGGCTATGTCGCCTATGGATTCAACAGAGAAAGCCTCCCGGTTTTTCAGTCCGTTTTTCAGTTCGCGGAGCTTTTCCAGTTTTTCCTGCTTTTCTGAGAGTTCCTTTGAAAGGGCGTGTTCCTGCTGTTCGATGAGCAGAGAGACCACCTTTTCGGGGTGTTCTTCGCACAGGATCTTTGAGATCGCGTCGATGGGCAGATCCAGCTCCCGCAGGAAGCAGATGACCTTCATGCGCCTCAGATCGTCCTCCGAATAGAGACGTCTGCCGCCTTCGGTCAGCTCGCTGGGGGCAAGGATGCCTCTGGCATCATAATACTGGACCGTGCGGACCGTTACGCCGCAGAGCTTTGCAAGCTCTCCCGTTGTGTATTTTGACATAGCGTTCACCTCCTTACACGCAGAGTATACTGCGTGACGCTGCGTAACAAGCAATACCTTACGCAGGGGGATTTTTTATAAAAAACAGGCGAGCGCCTCCGAACCGGGTTTTACGAACGCGATGAACTCGTGGATCTCCGCCGTGATCTCGTGCCACCCCGCGGGATAGGTTTTGCCGTCCTTCGTCAATATCCATTCGCCCTGCGGCAGGTACACGCGCTTTTTCGTCTGCCCGCGGTTCACGATCGGCGCGAAGAGGATATCGCCGCCGAACATATACTGTTCGCCGAGCGTATAGCAGACCTCGTCCCCGGGGTATGAAAAGAACATCGGGCGCATCACAGGCCAGCCCTTGCGCGAAGCGATAAGCATCTGCTTTTCGATATACGGCCGCAGGCGTTCGCGCAGAAGGACAAGGTCCTTCAGGATCGGGAAATTGCGTTCACCGAAGCTCCAGATCTCGTTCGGGTCGCCCGTGGGCTCTTTCACGTCGCGTTTCTTCTCGCCGTGGCGGATCCGCGCGCCGTGCAGGCGCATGACGGGCGAAAACACGCCGTACTGGAACCAGCGCACGATCAGCTCGCGGAATTCGTCGCTCTCGGTATCGCCGCCCCAGAAGCCGCCGATATCCGTATTCCACCAAGGGATGCCGCACATCGCCATATTGAGCCCCGTTCTCACCTGAGAAGCGAGGCTTTCAAAGGTGGAGGGGATATCGCCGCTCCACACCAGCGCGCCGTATTTCTGGCTGCCGAGGTACGCCGCCCGCGTCAGCGTGACCGGCGCCTCGCCGAGGATCGGGGCGAGCCCCTCGTAAGCCATCTTAACGTAATAGTAAGGATAGAGCAGGCCGACCTCGTCGCCCTTGCCGATGTGCAGATTAAGATTGGCAAAGTTTTCGGGATGGATCTCCGGCTCCGCCTCGTCGAACCATAAAGCGTCCACGCCGTTATCGAGGTAATTCGCCTTGATTTTTGAGAATACGAACGCGCGCGTGCGCGGGTTGGTCGCGTCGATCTCCGCCTGCGGCCCGTAGAAATCGAACACCCTGCCGTTTCCCTCGTCGGTGCCGATCAGCATGCCGTTTTCGAGCATATACGCGTAGTTTTCGCTGTTCTCGTTGACCGTGGGCCATACGGAAACGGCAAGCTTCGTGCCCATGGCGTGCAGCTCGTCCGCCATTGCCCGCGGATCGGGCCAGTAAGCGGGATCGAATTTATAATCCCCCTGCTCCGTCCAGTGGAAATAATCGCACACGATCACGGAGAGCGGGATCCCCTCTTCCTTATAGCGTCTTGCGACCGCCAGAAGATCCTCCTGCGTTTCGTACCTGAGGCGGCTCTGCCAGAAGCCCGTGGCCCAGTGGGGCATCACGGGCGCGCGGCCGGTGAGGTCCGCCAGCGTTTCCGCCGTTTCTTCGGGCGTTCCGGCGATCACAACGTAATCGATCTTTTTCGTCGCGCCCACGCTCCAGCGGGTGCGGTTGGCTGCGAGCTCCACAGTCCCCACGGCGGGCACGTTCCACAGAAAACCGTAGCCGAGTGAGGAATACACGAAGGGAACGGCGCATTTGGCGTTCACGTGGCGCAGGTCGACACAGCAGCCCTTGAGATCGAACGCGCCGCCCTCTTCGTGCCCGAGGCCGTAAAAATGCTCGCCCGCGTTCGGCTCAAAGGTGACCCGCGCGGAAAAGGAGCCCCGCCCGTTTTTCTCGTAATGCCGGAAGCCGGAGCGGAAGGCCAGCTCCGGTTTTTCTTCCAGAACCGCCCTGCCGTCCTTATAAAACGTCGCCTTGCCGCTTTGTTCCAGCTTTACGCTGAGCGCGCCCGCCCTTACGGTGACGGCATGCTCCGTTTCTTCGATCGCGGCCGCGGCTTCCTGCGGCGTCAATGTGTAGTTTTCGTCGAATACTTCCCCGCCCGGGAACGCCTCAAAACGGATCGCGTTCCTGCCGCAGGGCGTGATCCGGATAACGTCCTCGTTTCGCGTAAAAATGACCTTGCTGCCGTTAATGAGCGTATGCTCCATCCCGTTCACCTCGCAAATCCTTTTTTTCTCCGGTCGGATCCCGGAAAACGCGCGGGACCCCGTCAAACTCAGTATACCATATCGGGCGGCGTCGTTCAATCATAAAAATTTTCGCGCGGCGAAACCCGCAAAACGGACGCGACGCAACCGGAATTAACATGATTTTTCAAAATTTGTTATTTGCGGTTGGTTGAAATTTATGCAACCATGCGTTACAATATTCACACAAATCATACAAATCATATTTGCGGGAGGTTTCCATGAGCATTGTTGAAGTGCGGGGGCTGACGAAAAAATATCCCTCGTTTGAATTAAAGGCGGCTTCCTTCGACGTGGAAAAGGGGCGCATCACCGGCTTTATCGGCAGGAACGGCGCCGGCAAGTCCACCACGATCAAATCCATGCTGAACCTGGTCCACCCGGACGGCGGCACGGTATGTTATTTCGGCAAGCCGCTGACGGGCAACGAGACCGAAGCCAAAAAGCGCGTCGGCTATTCCACAGGCGCCGTCAACTGGTATCAGAGAAAGAAGATCCGCGATATCGTCAACGTGGTAAAGCGTTTTTACGATACGTGGGATGAGGCTGCGTATCGGAAATATCTGGAGCTGTTCGGGCTGGACGAAACCAAAACGCCTCTGGAGCTCTCTGAGGGCATGAAGGTGAAATTCAACCTGTTGATCGCGCTCTCGCACAAAGCGGAGGTGCTGATCCTGGACGAACCCACCAGCGGGCTCGATCCGTTTTCGAGGAACGAACTGCTGGACGTATTCACAGAGCTGAAAAAGGACGGCGTGGCGGTGTTTTTCTCCACACACATCATTTCGGATATCGAAAAGTGCGCGGATGATATCGTATACATCTCTAAGGGCAAAATCATAGCCGCCATGCCCCAAGCCGACTTTATCGCACGGCATTCCGCCCCCGGCGAAACGCTGGAGGAAACGATGCTGCGTCTTGAAAAGGAGTGAAGACCATGCTTAATATCCTGTTAAAAGAAATAAAGCTCAGCGCGTCGCCGCTGGCGTTCCTGTTCATCGCGTTCGGACTGATGTTTCTGCTGCCGGGCTACCCCGTGCTGTGCAGCGCGTTCTTCGTCACGCTCGGCCTGTTTCAAAGCTTCCAGTACGCGAGGGAGGCCAACGACACGGTGTTTTCCGCCCTGCTGCCCATCGCCAAAAAGGACGTGGTAAAGGGCAGGTTCCTGTTCACGTGCTTCATTGAGCTGAGCGGTTTTGTACTGATGGCGGTCTGCGCGGTTTTGCGGATGACCGTTTTCGTGAGCGCCGCGCCGTATGTGAACAACGCGCTGATGAACGCCAACCTCTTTGCGCTGGCGGGCGCGCTCGTGATCTTCGCGCTGTTCAACCTGATCTTCGTATGCGGGTTCTATAAAACCGCGTATAAGCTCGGCAAGCCCTTCGTGACCTATATCATCGCCGCGTTCTTAACGGTCGGCGTGTTCGAGGCGGCGCACCACGTCCCGGGGCTGGAAGCGGTGAACGCCTTCGGCACGGAGCGCTTCGGGCTGCAGCTCATTACTCTTGCCGCAGGCATGGCCGTGTACGCGGGCGGCACTGCCCTCGCCTACGCAGGAGCCTGCGCGCGGTTTGAAAAAATCGATTTGTAAGGGAGAAAAACGATGCTGAAGGAAAACCTGACGATGCTGCGCCGGATGCACGGCTTTTCACAGGAGGAGATCGCCGAAAAGATCGGCATTTCACGGCAAGCGTACGCAAAATGGGAAAGCGGATCGACCGTGCCCGACATTGAAAAATGCGCCCTGCTGGCGCAGGTGTACGGCACCACGCTGGACAGCCTCGTGAAGACCGAAACGGTGGACGGCGTGGGGATGATCCCGCCCGCGCCGAAGGGCAAGAACATCTGGGGCGCGGTGACCGTCAACGACCGGGGCCAGATCGTGATCCCCAAGGGCGCGCGGGAACGGTACGGCCTTACGGGCGGAAAGCGGCTGATCGTGTTGGGCGACGAGGCCGGCGTCGCCCTGATCCCCGCCGAAACGTTTGAAAAAAAGCTGAAGCAGGCGATGGACCTGATCCATACGCAGGGCGACGGCGCGTAAACAGAATGCACAGCCGTATATGAAATAAAATTTGAGCGGGCGAAAAAGCCCGCTCTTATCTTTACGCAATGCGGCAGCCTGACGGCCCGCCGTATCGGCCCGGGGAGCTTGGCGGAAACGTTCTGTTTTTTCCGTTGCCGCCTGTAAAAATACCGGCGGCGGTGTTGACTCCCGGCGGAAAAAGTGGTATCATGGAATTGAAATATAAAGCAAGGGAGCACCGTATATGTGGAGCAAAATCGTCGCTTTTTTTATGTCCGTTATCGCCTTTTTTTCTTCCCTGTTCGGCGGGGGCGGCGGCAAACCCGCGGAAAAGTATAAGGAATACCTGAATCAGTCCTACGGCCCGGACAGCCTGCAGACCTACGATCTGTACGTTCCCACGGACCGGGGCGACACGCCCGGCCTCATCCTTTACATCCACGGCGGCGCGTGGACCTCGGGCGACAAAGCCTCGTACCGCTCCGTGATCAAGGATATCGCGGTCAACCGCGGCTACGCGGCAGCCTCCGTCAACTACCGTTTTCTTTCTCAGAACGTTACAATGGACGATATCCTTGCCGACGTGAACGCCGCCGCCAACGCGATTTACGACAGGGCGAAGACGGACGGCTTCACGCTGCTTAAGATGATCGCCGCGGGCTCGTCGGCGGGGGCGCACCTTGCGCTGATGTACGCCTACCATACGCCCGCAGACGCAAAGATCCAGCCCGTTGCCGTATGCAGCCAATGCGCGCCCACGGACCTTTCCGACCCGAATTTCTACGCGGACGGCATGGTTTTCCAAAACAATTATCTGCAGCTCGTAACGTCCGTCGTCGGGCAAAACGCAACAAACGAGACGCTTGCGCAGTATACCGCGCGTTACTCGCCCGTAACCTACGCGGCAGCCGCGGTACCCACGGTCATCGCTCACGGGCAGAGGGATAACGTGGTCCCCTACTCCAACGCGGTCACGCTTGACGCGGCCCTCACGGCAAACGGCGTAAAACACCTGTTCATCACCTACCCGAATTCCGGCCACGCGCTTGAAAACGACGCGGACTGCGCCGAGCGGTTCTATGAGGCGTTCGCAGCGTACGCCGCGGCATATCTCAGCTGACGCACATACCGGCAGGCGCAGCAACCAACCATATCACGGATATCAAAAGAGCGGCGGTCTGCATCAACCGCCGCTCCGTTTCATTTATTTTTTTTCAACGCTTTCGCCGCCGGGGACAGGTCCCCGCGCTGCGCCGTTCGCTTATTTGACGAAAAGCCCCTTGATGAGTTCGAACAGCTTCTTGATCAGCTTGAACGGACGGGTAAAGAGTTCGCGGTAATCGTTGTTCTGGTAAACACGGTGAACAACGTATCCGCCGTCTTTGTATTCCAGATCGAAATACTGCATCTGGGTGGTGCCGTCGCCGTTGTCTATATAGATCGTCATGCTTTTTGCAAGCCTGCCCGTGTAGTCAACGTTGAGGTCGTAGCCGTTGACCGTGTAGTTGGTCACGGGGATGCCGTTGATCAGCACCTTGCTGACGCTCGTATTCCTTACAAGGTCAACATAGATGTTGTGATGCTCTTCCACGGGAGCGAGCGCGGCAAGGAACTGCCTTGCGATATAGTCGTGGCCGATCTGGCTGGGATGCGAGGACGTAAGCGAATCATCCATATAATCGCCGAGAAGCGCCATGTTGTTTTCCGTGGCGTACGTTTCGCAGTTCTGGATATCGATATACGTAACGCCGTACTCTTTTGCCCACTGCTCATACAGAATGTTCATCTGCTCGGTGATGTTGGTCATGATATCGCCGAGGGGGAACACCGTTTCGTCAAGAAGCGTTATGTCGTCGATCAGGTTGAAGCCGCCGCAGATCAGGATCGTGGCGTTCGGATTCAGCTCCGTGACCGTTTTCAGAAGCAGCGGATACTGCGATTTGAAGTTATTGAAGCCGTCCTTGATCAGGCTGATCGCCTTTGTGACGATATCTCCGGCTTTGCTTACAACGGAAGCGTCAAGCTTGAAATCCGCAAGAAGCGTACCCTCGGTAAGGATACGGTAAGCGCGGTAGAAGATATCGCACATGCCGAGCTCTATTGTGATAAGCTCCGCATTCTTCGTAAGCTCAATGATGTCTCCGCACTTTCCGCAGTTGCCTTCCACGTAGTGCTGCACTTCCCCTTTTTCTTCATAGCGGGGATCCTCGTCCCGCGTGGAGGGAAGCGAAGCGGGCGTGCCGAAATAAGTAAGCATTGCATCGTAGTACGGGTAGTCAAGTTCATAATCCGAATAACCGTCGTCAACGCCGTACAGGTCAAGCGCGATGGCGGTGGTCAGACCGGGATAGCAGAACGGATAGAAATTGGAATCCGGATCCGTGATGCTGTGCGTGGGGATATCGCAGCCTACCGCGTTTGCGATCTGCGTAACGTAGGAGCCCTCGCAGTCGCGGTACGTGTAGTCGCCGTGGTAATGCCCCAGATAGTAACCGTCGGAGCCGCAGCCCATTCCGATACTGTCGCCTATGGCAAGATAACCGCCTTTGCCCTGTACCTGATACGTAATGTTATCTTTGGTAGCGGCAAAAGAGGTGAGTGTAAGGCAGGAAAAGGCCATGATCAGCGCGAGCGCCAACGCAAGCGCTTTTTCGGTTGTTTTTTTCATTGGTTTTGTCCTCCTGTTCTGTTGATGCAAGATATCGGTTTTTTCTAAATGCAACGCTATTATATCACATGGAATTGTTAAAAACAATATAAATTATTTATCTTCCGTTGCGGGTCTCATATCAAAGGCGGGATTGATGCTGAACAGGATCATCTCAATAAAGCCGGTTTCTACGGCAAGCTTACCGATGATCGGGTTGTGTGTGCTGAGACCTATATGCCGGACGATCCCCTTGTCATGCAGTTCGTGAACGTATTTGATATATTCACCGTTCATGGCTGTGTTCCAGTCTTCCATAGAGTCGATGTAATGAATCATGCCAAGATCCACGTAATCACTTTTGAATCTTGCAAGCAGATCTTCAAAAGCGGGTTTCACGAACTTCAGATCCCTTGTGCGGACATACTGGCCGTTTTGATACGTTGAACCGATATGACCCTGCACGAACCAGGAATCACGGCATCCTTCCATTGCTTTCCCTATGATATCTCTTGATTTCGGATCCGGCATCCAGCAGTCAACGATATTTATGCCCTTGTCATGGGCATAACGAAGCAGTTCCACCGACTCGGCCTCGTCATGTCTTTCGAGCCATTCCCCGCCGAATCCGATCTCACTTACCTTAAGTCCCGTTCTTCCAAGTAATCTGTACTTCATAAGAAATCTCTCCAATAACGATTGCGTTTCTTTTCAGACAATAAAGAATCAAAAATCTATTCTAAGATACTTTTATATTCAGACACCCGGAATTTACAGTCCCGGTTAAACCATTCTTATCCGTTCAGTCCGTGCGATTTTTTCTTCTCATAATGATCCCGCCCGGTACTGCAAGAACGCCGAAAACGCAGAACGCCGTATCGATCCATGTACCGAGCGCGGCATATACCGTACGTACGCCTGCAACCGGAACGTCGGCAAACCAGACGGTATCGAACCCGGTATCGTCCGTATCCGACCGCGTGAGCTCACGCCCGTAAGGATCGACCGCGACACTGATGCCGTCGTAGGTGGGCTTGACCACCGCTTCACCGTTTTCGATCGCACGGAACGCCGCCATGCGCGAATGTGCGTTTTTCACGGAGTTCCAATCCCAGGAAGGAACGAACAGGATATCGGTATCTCTGAACCGTTCCTGCGTATGCGCGCCCATGCCGTGTATGAATCCCGGATAGGTCTCGTCGAAACAGATCACGTTGGAGAGGATCCCTTTGTCCGTCGCCACTGTGGGGATAAGCCCCGGCCCTTTCACGTAACCGTCCTCCGCCAGCGGGACCAGCTTCGTCTTCACGTATTCCGTAACGGACCCGTCCGGCAAAACGATCACCGATTTGTTGACCGAAAGGCCGTCCTCGCTGCCGTCGGTATCCGCCGTCTCATAGCCGAGAATCATGATCATCCCGTAGTCCCCGGCCAGTTCCTTCGCCTTTTCCAGCAGCGCGGCCTCATCCGCGTCGTCTATCGCGAACGCCTCCTCGTTCCAGCAGGCGATCTCCGCGCCGCCCTCCGCCGCGCGACGTGCTTCGTCGGTCAGATACCGCTCCGTTTCCTCATAGGGGAACACCTCGTAGCTGCCGTCGCCGTACTTTTCAAAATACGGACAGATCACGCCTGCCACGCGAACGGTATTTTCGACGGCGGGGGCCGTCGCCAGCCGGATGCAGCCGAAGCCGAGCGCCGCGACAGTTACCGCGAGATAAACGGCGGCGATCCGTTTCCATCCCGGGCGTTTCTCCACTGCCGTCAGCAGCACGGCACCGAACCAGAAAATCAGGAACGAGAGACCGAAGCTCCCGGTCACTGACGTGATCTGCATCAGCGGAAGAAAACCCTCCTGCGTGTACGCCATCATGCCGAAGCTGTTCGTGGGCAGAAACGTCTGCAGCACCTCCACAGAGGTGAACACGGCAGGAAAGATCAGGCTGCGGAGAAACACGCCCGGCAGCTTCTGCGCGAGAAGCCGGTCCGCAAGAAAAGGAACGATCCAGCATAGGCTCCAGAGAAGGCAGAGCGCACCGTCGGCGAGATACCCCATATCCAGAACGTTCAGCCATTTGATCACGTGCCCTGCGCACAGGGCCGCAGCGAGGGGCAGGAACTGCCTGACGTTTTCCGTACGTCTGCTGTAGTACAGAAAAGCAAACGGCCAGATCCACGCCGTAACGCCGAGATTCCACCGGCCGCCGGAGAACACGTATGCGGAGAAACCGATAAACAGCAGGATCAACTGTGTTTTTGTGAGATGTTTGTTTTTCTTTTTCATTTTTCACCTCTGCAAACCGGAATTTGTCACTTACATTCTTTTCTCGAATCGAAACATACCGTCCTGGAACTGTTCGTCAATCATTTCCGCTGAATCCGGATCGTTCGGGTCGGGATGACGGCTGTTATAGAATTCAACTATATGAAAGCCGCAGCGGTTGACATAAAAATGAATGTTGCGTTTTTCAAAATACGGCGTAACGGTCTCCCAGATCTTTACTTCGGGATGAAGCTTTTCCACCTCACACCATGCGGCATAGCCGATGCCTTTACTGTGAACCTTAGGTGAGACAAACAGAATATCAAGGTCACCTTTGTCGCCTTCAACTCTGATTATAACGCCGCCGACGGGCTTGCCGTCCTGCACAATGCGATATGCTTCTCCGCCGTCAATTGACTGCTCTATTGTTTCGCGGGAAATAATCTGTCCGTCTTCTTCCATAAATGTAAATCTCTTCTCGTCAAATAACGATTCGTCGAGATATATTTAATTATTAAGTCAATGCGCTGTCTTTGTCAATCAGATAGATCGCGGTATTCCATATAAATGCCTGTGGCCAGGAAACAAGCCAGTCATTCATTGCACCTGGAGCGTTTTCTCCTCCCCATGAGCAGTGAAAATAAGCTTCGTTCTGCGCCCCGGCAAAGCGCTCCCTCCCGTGGATTATCTTCCCTTCGAGCGGGGCGATATTCTGTACGGCATTTGCCCAGATAAGCCCTGCGCGCTTCTTCCAGCGAAGATCTCCGGTATGCCTACAAAGCTTCAAAAGTCCGGGAACTGCAAATGCGCCCCATGGGTCAAGATGGTGATGCTGCGTTGATACGCTCGTTCCGCCCAAGGTCCTGTACGAATATTTTTCAAAGTCGGAACCGCGCACCGGCGGTATATCGTGATGAAACATCCAGGAGCAGAAGTAATATCCCGCCATCCCGGCGTATTCAAGCCATTCCTTATCGCCGTCCAGTTCATAGAGCGCGATGCTGCCCATGAGGATCGGACCGGATGTTTCTTTGTCAATGCAGTATGTGTCAAGCGCACCGGCCGTACACATGAACTTTGACAGATCCCTTTCGCAATACAGTCGGCAGGCCTTTTTGGCGTAATTCAGATAATCCGATTTGCCTGTAACGGAGTACAGGTCGCAAAGCGCGGGGATCATGAACGCGCCGATGGTTCCGCTGCTGTCAATGAGCTTCCCCGACTCGGCATCCCAGGTCTTCCCGAAGCCGCACTCATCATCGAAATGCGAGATCATAAAATCCGCTATGCCCTCTGAAACAGCGAGCCATTCGGGCTTATCGATTCCGTGACGACTGAACAAATCCCAGACCTTCGCATATTCCGAAACAGCGTAAGCAAGATTGCAGGTGTCCGCAACGGGAGACGGTTTGAGCCCGCCGTCGTATCTGACATATATCAGATCCGATCTGCATTTACCTGATGCCCAAAAATCAAGGATGTTCATCGCCGTTTCCGTAAGAGATCTGTCGCCGGTTTCAAAGCCGAACAGCGCCAGTTCACGTGCATACATTCCGTTTTGACCGCACCAGCCGAATTCAAAATCCACCCTATGTGCGAAGCCGCCGTTTTTATCGGGCAGCATTCCTGTGCAGATGAGCTTGCGGTCTCCGGCATCAACGATAAGTTTCTTTACGAATTCAAAACACAGTTTTTTCAGCTCTTCTGGTTCATAAGCGGGAGCAAAATCACCCGGAACGAGGTCAATGGCAGCGTCTTCGACTTCGGCAGCCGCAAAGAATTTTTTACCCGGAATACCTTGCATGATATAGCAATGCGTTTCGAAGGGTTCACCCGGCTGAAGGCGGATGTACTTTCCGTGAGGCTCAGAATAGGAATCTCTGTTCGAATACGTAACAGGCTCTTCGAATCCCGGATAGAGGATACGGTGTATCATAGTGCCGTCATCGCATGGAATCATTGAGCAGGAGGAGTCAAGAGAGGCTGCAGATTCCGCCGAAGCGAACATCGCAAAAAATCTCTCCGTGTTTTCGCTTATCGTGCAGGAAGGGATTGATGTTCTCCTGCAATCAAAAATCCACGGGCTGCCGTCCCGCGTGAGTCCCTTCGGCTCTCCGCCTTTGCCCCATGCATTTCCATTATACATAACAGCGGGTATCAGAAAATGGGTGTACTTAAAATCGGTTTTGATACGGATTTCAAGCCTGCAGTCAACAGATTTGCCGGAAGTGTTTTTCCATATTACGCTCAACCGCGTGGCTCCGCCCGGGGTATTTTCGGCCAACGCCCTTGACGTTATCACAGAGGAATCCGAGCACGGGATATATTCTGCGCCTGAAATACTGTATAAAAACTGTGGAGCGAATGTACCGTTGAAAGTATCGGATATATGTTTATCCATAGCCAACAGCCTCCGAATATTTTTAGATCAACGCCTGCCTGTGTGACTAAATCACGGACAGACTTTTCTTTTTGGTATGTACTACGGTTGCAAAAAACAAAACAAGGAGGTACACAGCAACATGATGTTCTGAAACAGAAGGATAAAAGCATTTTACAGGAACACTGATTCTTTTGCTTCTTCTCTGAAACAGTCCGGTATAATAAACGATGGCTGTTTTCAATATGGTTTCACCTCATCAAACCGGAATTTGTCACTCTGTTGCCATACGGTAGAATGATCCTTCACCGATAGGTGTCGTCTTTTTAATAGGTTGACCAACAATGTGAAATCCTGCTTTTTCATAGCACTTCACTGCCCGTATATTCCATGTTCTTACTTCCAAACAAACTGGCTTTCCGGGATATAGTTGATGCGATAGGTTGCGTGCAAGCCTTGTGATTTTCTGTCCATACCCTAGATTGCAATACTCAGGGTTTACACCAATTCCAAAGATAACTTCATTATCTTCTTCGACAAGGTTGATGTAGCCAATCAGGGCTTCATCATCGCAGAAAGAGAAGAAGTGATTCTTGGAGTTGGCAAATCCACGTTTTGCAGCGACCTGTTCTTCATAAGGAGTACTATTGTAAATGGCGTATTCATCATCATACTTCCATTCACAAATGGCATACTTTTCTTCTTCAGTCGTTTCGTGAAAAACGAGCACCCTGTTTTCCTCCATAAATCCCGATTAGTTGAGATAATAATAAAATCTGTTCAGTGCAGATCCTGAAACGTGTTCCGGATTTCCGTCACGGAGCCGGCGGTGAGATAATATGTATACGTATAAGATTCATCAAAATTCAGTTTGAAATCGGCGAGCGGCGCAACATAGTTTGTTGAATTCGCGTCTGAATCTTTTGAGCCGTCATACATAAATCTGCCCGCGAGCAGTTTTGCGGCAACAGGCGTGTAAAGACCTATGCCGTATTGAGCATCATCCGTCCAGGCGCACCAAGTCTCATCGCTGCCGTTTTGCAAAACGAAGGAAGGCTGACCTCCCCAAAAATCAAGATCTTTTTCCACGCGCAGAGTGTCGCCTGTCCACGGCTCATCTCCGTCATAGAACACAAAGGTTCCGAGCGCGCTTATGGTATAGAAAGCGGGGATCTCCTGCTCGCGGTCAAGCCATGCGGTCTGAAGAAAATCTATGGCGGAATTATCTACAGTCAGACCTTTGTCTGTCAGGGTATAAACATTGGTGTAGTAAGTCTGCGTCGGCAGATTATCCTGCGCCCAGTCAAGCGGTCTGCATACCACGCGTATCTGATTCCCGTCTTTTTCAAGAGCGACAAGCTTGCTGTTATTGCCGTACATATCGCCGCCCTGAACGGGGTTGTAGTTCCAGCGGGCATCTGAGTAAACGCCGTTTTCATAGCCCTCAATATCGATCGGTCCGTAATAGGACTGCTGAACAAGGCGGCCCGTATCGTGGCAGTTGAGAAGATTGCCGTACGTCCCGTCGCTTTTATCCTCAAAATAACAGAGTCCGCCGCCCCATCTGAGATTGACGCCCGCTTTGAGTTTTTCATTTTCGATATACAGAACGTTTTCTTGGGGAAAAGTCTGAATATCGCAGGTAAAGTGCGATACGCTTAAAATACACTTCTCCCCTTTCACTATCGGCTCAAAGCTTACGGAAATGAGACGCGAAGCGATTTTTCTGTCGAGATATCCGTCAAGAAGCATCGACGTCTTCTTTTCCTTTGAACCGAGCAGCAGTTCTTCTTTAAGAGTATCGGAGCCCTGCCTGTATTCAAATTCCGCGCGCACGGGAGACGAAGCGCTGTATGAGAATGAAATACGGTTAAACCTTATACTTCCTTTACACGCCGGCAGCGATACCGTGTATCCGTCCGTTATATCGACATATGAAAACGTAAGTTTATTCATTTTGAATTGACTCTTCACTTCGATCTTTTCTCCGAAAGCTCCCCGAAGCATCAGAATTGAGATAATGAATGCTATCAGTCTTTTCATAATTCACCTCGTCAAACCGGAATTTGTCAGCTTATCCATTCCTGAGCTTCAGATCCGCGTAGATCGGGAAATGATCTGAAGTGAACCGGTTATTGAATCCTTTTGTGACCGTACGGTATGCGGCCACGTCAAAGTTATCTGAGCAGAGAACGAAGTCAATATAATAATCGGCTTTCAGGCTCGGGTCCTGACCGCCGTGGAACGTCCCGTAGGAAACGCAGTCTTTCGCGGCGAGGCGCGTGTCGGTAAGATCCTTCGTCATCGTCGCGTACGCTTCGCCCTTGTCGGACGTGTTCATGTCGGCGGTGAAAACGACGGGGACGTCGGAGAAGTTTTCCTCGATGAAACGGTTCACGATGAGGGCTCCCTGAACGCGCGCTTCCTCCGAAACATGATCGAAATGCGTGTTGACATGCACATAGACTTCACCGGTCTTCCTGTTTTTGAGCTTTGCCCAGGTGCAAATCCGCTTGCATTCTGCGCCGGGTCCGACAGAAGGAACGTCGGGCGTTTCGGAAAGCCAGAAATTGCCGCTGTCAAGCAGTTTGAACTTGCTTCTCAGATAAAAGATCGGGCATGACTCGCCGCCCTTTGTCGGCGAACCGCCGTTTTCGCGTTCGATGCCGACCCAGTCATACATCGTCAGCCTTTCGTCAAGAGCAACCATCCAGACGTTCGTCGCCTCCTGAAGTCCGAAGGAATCGGGCATGATCTCGAGAATCTGGCATTCGCCGATCGTGATCCTGTCGGTGACCGAGTTGCCGTTCACTCCGGCATAGCGGATATTGAACGACATGATCCTGAGTGTGCAGGGCGCCTGTTTTTCCGCGGCAATACGCGGAAAATCATAGTCGCCGCAGTAGTCGGTGTTGCCTTTTCCCGTGCCGTTAGTGAAAAATGCGAAGATCGCCAGCGCGAGAACCATGATTCGTTTCATCAGAAGTATCATACTGTTTCCCCCATAAATGCCGATTAGCCAAGGTATATTATATCGGAAAACCACAAACAAATCAACATCATTGAGAATAAAAAAGCCCACCGGGACAGCACAGTCTCGATGGGTATATTGCATGACAGGGATCAATCCCGGTGTTTTTATATCCGTATTCGGATACGGGAACGGTTTCCGGGATCAGCTTCCGGAGCCGTTCCAGTCTGAGCGTCAGGCGCTCTTTCTGGTTGCCTTTCAGTTCTGCCAGCACGGCATAGGTCACGTCCCGCGTTAAGGATCCTTCTTCGAAGAGCCTGCGGAGGATGATCGTCTGTGCGTGGGATGGCGTACTCTCGTTTTCGTCGATGAAATCCACGACGTCGCGCTGGTTCTCCTCGTCCAGATACGAGAGCTCCACCGCCGGGCGCATCCGGATGCGGTCCTCGTCTACGAACTCCAGGAGCTCCGGTACAAGGAAAGTCAGTCTGACAAACCGGCGCACCTGTTCCCGGCTGTCTTCAAACTGTTCGTTCGTTCGATAATCTGACACCGGTGGAGTCAGATTTTTTCTCGGTCTGCCGGGAAGTTTATTCAGAGTTTCGAGTTTCAGTTTATAAGCAAATGCTTTTTCGCTTGGCAGCAGTTTCTGCCGCTGCTGCAGATTGGATTCCAGCATAACAAGCGTAGCTTCGGTATCGTCGCACGCCCGGATCACTGCGGGAATGCTCTCTTCCTGCAGGATCTCGCAAACCTGTTTTCTTCGGTGCCCCGAAAGGATCTGATACCGGCCCCCGATCGGACGCACAATAATCGGCTGAAGTACCCCGTAAGCGGAAATACTCTCCAGCAGTTTCAGAAATTCTTCGTCCCTCCTGAGATGAAACGGGAAAGCGGGGAAATCATCAAGTAAATCAAGGGAAAGTCGGCATAGTTCTTTGTTCTGCATAATGTAAAACCTCCTGTATTTTTCATCAGAAAGGCCCATTTTCACAGCTTACCAACGCGATTCTTTAAAACCCCCAATTTCGGGGCCCGGATGCATTGCAGCCCTGTTTTTTTTGAAAAAACCGGCGACAGCGATCCGTTCACGAAGCGTCTGCCCGGAGCTTACCACAATTTTTTCCCGT
The DNA here is from genome assembly GCA_017439205.1 of Clostridia bacterium. Lineage (GTDB taxonomy): Bacteria > Bacillota > Clostridia > Oscillospirales > Acutalibacteraceae > RUG806. Next base: position 4,237 of record JAFRSZ010000011.1, on the reverse strand, counting down.
TCAGCCCCCAATTTGCACCCCCAATTTGTATTTCTGTAAATGGTACGTGCATGGTATATCTTTTTCAGAAAAAGCCCGAAAATGGCTTAAAATAAGGGGAAAACGCGAAAAAAGGGTACCGGATAACACATATCCGATACCCTTTTCCGTGGCAAGTATGTACCTATTCGATCCACCGAAGCCAAAAATCATCTGGTCACTTATATATAATATAACTATGCAAGGCCGTATTTTACGGCTGATTTTATTAATGTACCTATTCGATGCTGTATTCATTGTATCTCAAAAATCGTTGAGATACAGTGTTTTTTATGCTTTCCACAGACTGTGCAGATTGCAATAAGCATAAACAGCTTCTACTTCGTCACCTTCACAGATTTTGAAGCAAACCTTCGGCTCGTCACCCGGCTGCAGCGCTTTCCGCTGATTGCCTGCTTTGGTTTGCAGAGAGATCCACTCGATGTAGTGCTCCGGGATCATCGGATGCTCAGTCGACCCAACGGTCACTTTCACGGTATCGCCTTCAACTGTCACCACGGGCACATGTTTCTCGATGGAGGCGTCGGTAGAGGACGGAATGATTTCTTTCATGGGTTCCCCACAGCAAATGATCGGGACGCCAGTCTTTTTAACGATTGCGATGATTTGTCCACAGTGTGCGCACTGATAAAACTTCATTTCCATGTTGGTTCGCTCCTTCTTTTTATTGGTCAGCTTTATTATAACATGATAAAGCGAATATGTAAATCGTTTGTTATAATGCACCTATTCGATGCTTTAATAATAAATGGGTTATATGAAATCTGTTTCTCTTGTTATCCTTTCAGAGTTTTCACCGGAAACCTCGTTTTCCATACCCATTTTCACGGTAAGATCCCCGAGGCTCTTATTGTATTGTTCTTTAGATATGGTGTGATGCGACAAAAAAGTATCCAGCAGCTGTTTCTGTTGAAAAAAAAGTTGTCGGTTCTTCTCTGCATAGGAAAGGCGGTCCCAGTCTGCTTGTTCCATAGGTCTTTTCCTCTGTAATAACGAAATTTGTTTTTTCATTATACCTGATAATTACCCCAAAGACAAGACCGACAGACATATAATCCGGGAAATATTATGAACACTTTTTACAAATAAAAGTTTAGGTTGACACTATTATCATTCTGTGATATATTGTCTTTGAACTCAGTTGGGCGGAGGATCGCAACATGGGAAAAACAAAAGGAATACCATATAACGAAATCGTAGAAGCATATCGGAAAACACTGTCTGTTAATCAGGTGGTCAAAGCAACCGGAATTTGCAAATGTACAGTTCAAAAGGTATTGATCACAGAAGGGCTTTGGGAAAGCAAACGCAGCCGGGAGGCGATCCGACTGAAAGAACAGGGACTCTCAACGGAAGAGATTGCCGATGTGCTGCACATTACGGTGAAGGGCGTACAGGCTTATCTGCCCTATTCCAGAAAGCCGTATGGCAATTCGGAAACAAGCGATTCATTGAAAAGCAGAAAAAAAAGAGAAAAGATGCAAATTGCCGCACAACGTCAGGTGTCGGCGCCGGCACCAAAATCGATCCGGTTATATGAACCGAAAGGAGAATCATTGTCTATGATTGAAAAAATGGATAGAACACCCAAGGCTTACAGATTACATCTTGAGCTTGTTCAGGATGAAGACGGGACCGCGATCCGGTTTTCTTCCCATGAAGAAGAGATACTGAGAAAATATGCGAGATACCGCACAGGATTCAGCAGGGATATCATTGTCCCCTCGGATATGACATTGCATGCGCTTCATTATTCGATACAGCGGTTATTCGGCTGGGGGAACAGCCACCTGCGGGAGTTCTCTCTGATGCCGGATGATTTTGCTGCTGTTACAAACGGTCTGACTTCTGTTTGGGAAAACCTGTGCGGCGTGTTATTCCGATTTCCGGAGGAGGATAATCAGGAGCTGTTCTGGGATGACGATTATAACGGCAGACAAAGTTTTAAGACTTGGCTGAAACAGAAGTATACAGGCCCCTATTCAACATATTGCACATGCGATACTTATTCTGGGAATCAGCGTCTTGTCACACAGTTTAACAGGGAATTCCCGCAATATGCTAAGACCGAACCTGCTGAAAAGCTGAATGATTTTCAAGGGCAGGTCTGGCTCGGAGGTAATCTGAACTGCCTTATGGAGCGCATCAGGTTATCCGAACTGTTTGTCCCTGAAAACGTCGATTTGCCGTGCAGAGATGAGTGGAAGACATTCATCCGGAACAGCATTCAACAAGCAAAAAATTCTGAACCGGAACTGCTTCCGTTCGTTCATACCATTATGTATCAGTATGATTTCGGAGACGGATGGTGTGTTAAGATCTCCTGTGAAGAAGGATATTGTTCAGAAGCAGGTCTGGATTCTGAGGATGCTGCTGATATCGCCCCAGGGACATCCGGAAGCTCTGCTTTTTTCAGAATCGGTGACGGTTGCAGAATCAACGATGGCTTCAATGAGATTCTGTCTTACGTTGCGTTCAAAAAGAATCCTATTTGTGTTGCTGCAGATGGGATGAATCTTGTGGATGATGTCGGCGGGGTATTCGGATTTGTTGATTTTATTGAAACGCTTCACGGAGACGATGCTGAGGAAGCACAGGAGATGAGAAAGTGGGCAGAGAGTTTGGGGTGGTCGTTGAGAAGGAACAAACCAGAGAAAATGCTTTGAGTTATAGCTGTTGAATGATTTAAGAAAGCACCGCCGCAATGGGCAGTGCAAAAAGTGCTGGCATCTTTATTAGATATGTTCCATTACGGTGTATCCGCCGCCGAAGATGATTTCCAGCTTGCCGTCCGGATACGCGCGTATACATTCGATCATCTGCCGAACCGCCTGCTCGTCGTATTCGACGCAGCAGGTTTTCATCTGTTCAATGGCGCTGCGAAGGTTTTGCTGTTTTTCCTCAAGTTCTTCCGCTGTCCTTCCGGCGTCTTCTACGGCTTTCAGTCTGTCGGTCAACGTTGAGATTTCGTCGGAGATCGCCTTGAACTTTTCGTCGTAATCCTCCAGCGGGGTTTCTTCCGACAGACTGATATCGACGAGCGTCATGATCTCCTGATTCAGAAGCGCGATCCTGTGCTTGACCGTTATTGCTTCGGGGCTTTCCTCTGTCAGTCCGATTGCTTCCGTAATGGAATCGTGGATGACGTCCTGAAACCTGATGAAATCGTCTTTTGAAAATCGATCCATGGCGCGAACGATCGCCTGCTGTATCGCGGTCTCATCAAACGCTACGGTATCCGGACACGCCTGTTTACCGAAATCCATCCGCTTGCAGCAGCGCCACTTGACCTGCTTTTGCCCTTTCTTGGTCCAGACAACGCGTCTGCAAAGGGTTCCGCAGCATCCGCAGCGGAGCGTGTCGGCAAGAGCGTACCGGGAGAATCGACCCTGTCCGGAAATCGTATTCTTTTGACCAACCGCTTTGATCGCGTTCCGGCGCGCCAGTTCTTCCTGTACCATGTTATAGATTTTTCGGGAGATGATAGACGGGTGGTTGTTCTCCACCAGATACATGGGTACCTCGCCGTGGTTGACGCGCCGCATTTTCTGGATCGGATCCACAGTATATGTTTTTTGGAGGATGGCGTCACCGGTATATTTTTCGTTTCTCAAAATGCTTATAATGGTGGAATGAAGCCATTTCAGTTTTCCGTTTTTTGTAGGGATCCCTTCCGTGTTTAATTGCTCTGCGATCTGTCTCGTCGTATATCCGGCGAGAAACATATCAAAAATGATACGTACCGTTTCCGCTTCTTCGGGGATGATCTCAGGCTTTCCGTCCGGACCTTTGCGGTATCCGATCATGTTTTTGTAATTGAACGTTACCTGACCGTTTTCAAACCGCTTTCGATAACTCCACGTAATATTCCGGCTCATGCTCTCACTTTCCGCCTGGGCAAATCCGGCATGTATCGTCAGGAGCAATTCACTGTCACATTTCAGGGTATCGCAATTCTGTTCCTCGAAGATAATGCCGATCCCCAATATCTTGAGCTGACGGGCGAACTCGATGCATTCCGCGGTATTTCTTGCGAAACGGCTGACCGACTTCGTGATGATGTAGTCGATCTTTCCTTTTTTGCAGTCTTTCATCAGACGTTGAAATTCCGTTCTTTTGTCGGCACGGGTGCCGGAAATACCCTCGTCCGCATAGATGCCGGCAAAGCACCATTCTTTTTTCGCCTGAATCATTTCCG
>JAFRSZ010000081.1 GCA_017439205.1 Clostridia bacterium | reverse complement strand
GAGCAGGACGGAAACGAGTTTTTTCATGTTCATTACCTCTTATCTAAAATTTGAGCAGTTTCAGTATCAGGGTCCCGATGAAATAGGAGCATACGTTCAGGATCAGCGAAAGCAGAAACGGGTTCATTTTTATCCGAAGCGTTTTTTTATAGATGAGTCCCTCCGCCAGCACCACGGCGATTTCCAGCGGGACCAGAAAATAATAGTACGCGGCCGGTGATATGAGAAAGGATACCGCCGTGAGGATGCTGTTCATCAGCGGGTTCGTTATGATATTCGCGAGCAGGACCGTGAACTGCCCGCGCCGGGTGCGCACGCCGCATATAAACGCAGCCGCGGCCTCGATCACCACGGTCAGCGCGAGACAGACCGCGAGGTTCGTAACGATTCTATGGGCGATCATGTTTTATTTCGTATACCGCAAACGCGACCGTGAGCGCCACGATCACGGCAAACACCGCCAGGAGTACAAAGACCGGCGTCCTTACGTAGTGGAGCAGCGCGGAACTGACGGTTTCAAACCAGCTTTCCATGGCGTTCATCCTTTCTTATGGAGATCAGCATACACCCAACGCAAACGGCGGTCATCACCGTGAGCATGATGCAGTTGGGCAAAAAGCCCTTGACCTTGATAAAAAACACGGGCGCCGCGCCTAAAAACAGCCCGATCGTGGTAAACCCGAAGGCAAGCCCCGGCGCTTTCGGCAGCACCGATACGATCACCGCCAGCGTTACGCTCATGGTCATGCTGAAGAACATCACGCCGAGCAGCGAAACGTACATGTTGTTGTCGCCGAACAGCAGAAACGGCAGCGCAAGCATCAGGCTCGTTACGGCGGTCTTTTTGATGCCGAACATATCCGAGAACACGCCGCCCAGCGCCTTGCCCACGCCCATGAAGCAGAACAGCATCACCGTCTGCAGCGTGGTCTTGCGCCACGAGATCGGGATCCCGTACGCCATATACCCGCGGCAGATCACCACGATCACCGAGAGCAGGATCACCAGATATTTGTTTCTGCGCGGGTCGTTGTACCGAAAAGCCCGGCAGGGGACGGGATCGGTTTCGGTCGGTTTTTTCAGGTATTCTTCGGCGGCGAGCGCGAACGGCACAGCGGAGGCGGTCAGCAGAAGCAGCAGCCACAGGGGCGCGGGCAGCGCGGCCAGCAGCTTGCCCGAGATCACGCCGAAGGAACCGCCCGCCACAAAGATCGCGCTGTGCGAGAGGCTGCCGTTTGCGGTGCGCAGCGTCACCTCGGCGCCGTTTACGTGCGTGCAGGCGTTGCCGAGGCACAGGATCGTAAGCGATACGAACGTCAGCGACGCGGTCTGCTGCAGCGTGACCGCGATCGCCAGCAGCGCCAGCCCGATCACGCCGAAGGGGATCCTGCGGAACCGGTCGCTCACGTAGCCGATCACCGACTGCGGCGTGAACGCCAGCATATCGTAGGCCACGGCGATCAGCCACGCCACCGGCGCGCTTTCGATACAACTGCTCAGAACGAAAAAGCAGATCAGCTCCGTGACGAAGTGAACGTAAAAATACAGAAAGCCCGTGCCGAGGTTCTTCGTGTTCGGTTTTTTCACTTCCATGGCTTTCGTTTTCGTTCACCTCGCCCCGCGCCGGCCGGCAGATGTTTCCGCTGTTATTCTATCATCCGTATCCTTTTTTGTCAATCGGTGCGAACACGCAAAAAAACCGGACGGCCGCGCCGCCCGGGGAGGTTAAAATTCCAATTTCACGCTCTGCTTTTCGCCGTATCGATCAGCGCGGCGATGTCGCCCACGGTCTTGATCAGCGGCAGGCGGTCGTCCGGCACCCGGATGCGGAAGCTGCGTTCGACCTCCACGGCGATGTTCATCAGGTCGAAGGACGTTGCGCCCACGTCGTTTCTGAGCGACGAGGCGGCGGTGATCTCTTCGGGTTCGATCTCCACGAATTCACAGATGATATCGATCAGTTGCTTTAACATTTTTATATTTCCTCCATTATTTCATTCAGCGTTATTTCGGGGTTTCTTACGCCCGCCAGCACCGCGCGTACGGCGCGCCCGTGGAATCGGCGGATATCTTCGTCTGAATAGACGTGTGTGCGGTGGATATAATTGAACCGGTAGCAGCCGCTCTTCGCGTCGTACAGGGTCACGGTATACAGCGGCATCACGTACCGGCCCATATCGAAGCCCATGAATTCGTAGCCTTTGCCGCCGAAGGTGTCGTCGTCCAGCGGCAGGTACGAAAACATCGTGCTCGAGCAGGTCTGCATCGGGTTGTAGCCGAACAGCTTCCGTTCGTTGTCGCGCATTTCGGTAAACGGGACGTCCGCGTGGCGGAACAGAAAGTTCTGCGTGGAAGCCAGCCGCAGCAGCCCTTCGTTGAAGGTGAGCTCCCCGGGCAGCTGCTCCCGCCAGGGCATCGGGGAGGCGAGCGTGCCGCCCGTGCGTTTTTCCTTCACGGTTCTGCGGCGCGGGCAGAGCACCCAGAACACCGTGTCGTTTACCTTGCCGTTGAGCGCCGAAAGGCAAACGCGCAGGCCGAGCTGGATCACCCATTCGGCGCTGATCTGCCGTTCCTTCACAAACGACCTGATCAGGGCGCTGTCTTCTTCTGTGAGCGAAAAACGCGAAAAATGCGTTTTGTCCAGCAGCGGGAAGTATTCGATGCAGGGGTTGGGCCTGTGCAGCTTTTCGGCGGGGCGGTTCCTGCGGTCTCCCTTCAGACTGCAGTAGGCGGGCGGGCAGTCCATTTTTACGTATTCGGCGAGAATATCGGTCTCGCTTTTCACGTACGCGGCGCGGTCGGGGTCTTCCAGTTCTTTTCTGATAAGCATTTCGTACCCGGCGAGAGGCTTCGGCAGGTCAGCGCCGGTCTTCAGCGCGTCGTAAACCGCCATCAGGTCTTTAAAGAAGATGAAAGTGGCCATTGCGTCCATGATCACGTGCGAAACCAGCAGATAGACGCCGCTGCGGCCCTCCGGCGCGTTGAAGAACAGGATCCGGAAGGTTTCGCCGCCGAACACCTTCAGCGCTTTGCCGGATTCCCTGTCCAACCCGTTCCGCAGGTCTTCCCCGGTGGCGAAGGTCCGCACGGCGATGCGTTCAAGTTTATATTCCGGCACGAAATACTGGCGGATCTCCCCGCCGGTTTTCACAAGCCGCAGACGCAGGCAGTCGTTGCGGGCGATCTCGATATTCACCGCCCGGGCGAGCGTTTTGAAATCGAGCTGTTCGTCGAACGCCACGGCGCAGGGGATCTGTGTGGCCTGCTTGTGCGGCGAGTATTTCCACATAAACCGTACCATCTCCTGACTGCCGATCAGGGGGTACGTTCCGTCTTTGTTTTTCATAGGCTGTTTTTTACCTCTCACAGCGTTTGATCTTGCCGGTGGAGGTCTTCGGGATCGGCGTGTCCCGCACGATGAGCTTTGCGATGGTGTGCGAGGGCAGCGCGTTCAGGTTCACTTTATCCACAAGCGCTTCCAGCGCGGCGGCAACGTCCGTCACGCCCTGCGCCGCGGCGCAGTCGGAGTTCGGGTAGATCTCGGCGATGATGCGGTCGTTCTTCGCGTAGACCAGCGCCTCCGAAACCAGCGGATCGGCGCGCAGCTCGTTCTAGATGCCCTCGGGCGATACGTTTTCGCCGTTGGAAAGGATGATCAGGTTCTTTACCCTTCCGGTGATGAACAGTTCTCCGTATTCGGTGAGCCTGCCGAGATCGCCGGTTTTCAGCCAGCCGTCTTCGGTGAACGCTGCGGCGGTGGCCTCCGGGCGCTTGTAGTAGCCGATCATCCGGCAGGGGGTGTTCACCTGGATCTCGCCGTCGCGAATGCGCACGCGGCAGTTGTTCATCACGCGCCCCACGCTCGTCATCGATACCTCGGCGTCCGGCACGCTGACCTTGCAGCCGGCTTCGCTCATGCCGTAGCCCTGCCTCAGATGGATGCCGTAACCCTCGAGCGCTTCGGGTATTTTCGGGTCCAGATACGCGCCGCCGCAGAGCATCCAGCGCAGGTTTCCGCCGGTCACCTTTGCGGCAGCCTCGGCGGGGGAGAGGGCGGGGTTTCTTGCGTGCACCGCCTTGATGCGGCTGAGCATCGCTCCCGCGATCATCGGCACCACGCGCATCGCCGTGGGGCGGAACCGCAGAAGGTTCTCGAACAGATCGCGCATCTGCCCGTTGAGGCACAGCGTGTTGCCCGTTTTCAGCGAAGACAAGAAGTCGGAAACAAAGCAGAAGATATGGTAAAGCGGCAATACGCTCAGGCGCACGTCGTCTTCGCGCTCCGTGTCTTTGTTATACGCCTTGTACATCACGTTCTCGAGCAGCGCGAAGTTTGAGAGCATCACGCCCTTCTGCTCGCCTGTGGTGCCGGAGGTGTAGATCAGCGCCGCAAGGGCGTAGGGATCGGGTTCGGCGTCGGAAAGCGCCGCGTAGGGGCCGTTCTCTCCGTAAGTTTTCAGCACCGATTCAAATTCCTCCTGCCCGCCCAGATCGAACGTGTGTCTGACGCGGGGCAGCGCCGCGGCGATTTGCTCCATCCGCTCCGCGAATTCGCTTTCGTACAGCACCGCGTCGGCGTCGGCGTCGCGCAGCAGGGCAATGCCGTTCTCCACCGTGGTCTCCGGCGCCATCGGGATCATCACGAACCCGCCCGCGAAGCCGCCGCACAGCGCCGTGATGTATTCATAGCTCGATTTGCTTACAATGGCGATATGCGCGTGTTCGGGATATGTATCGCGCAGCATCCGGCAGAACGCCAGACTGTGGTCCCTTACTTCGGCGAAGGACCGCTCGATCACACTGCCGTTCCTTACGTACTTCAGAAACGGTTTGTCATTGAAGCGCGCCGCCGCCCAATCCAAAAGACCGCGTACGGTGCGGATGCTGTCTCTTTGCATTTTTACATCTCTCCTTTTCCCCAACTCTAATTATATTGAATTTTTGTCCCGTGAATTTGAACAAATCGTGAACAAATTGTTTATAATATGATAAAATTGTGGAGAAAAAGGATAAAAACGGTGACGTTGTTATTTTTTCAACAATTTTTCCCCGTCTGACAAATAAAAAACAGTTTACCTCCTTGCGAAGGTAAACCGTACATTTTGATCTTGTGTGTTTTACGGATGCGCCGCCAGAAATTCCAGCGTGATCTCGGCGGTTTTTTCCACCCGGCTCTCGATGAACAGGTGACCGCCGGAGGCCAGCGTGATATCGGTGCTGCCCTCGGGCAGATGGTTGCGGAGCTTCTGCACGTCCTTTTTGGCGATCACCGTGTCGTTGGCGGCGTTCACGTAGAGCACCGGCGGCAGATTTGAGAACGCCTCAAAGTCGGTTTCGGGCAGCATCGTGAAGTTGATCAGCGCGCCCTCTCCCGAGCCGCTTACGGCGTATGGATCGGTGATATAAGAGATATCGTAATCTCTGGTAAACTGCAGGTCTTCGGTGGCGGCGAGCAGCAGCAGGCGCACCAGCGCGTTCATACGGGCGGCGAGCTCAAGGAATCTGCCCATCACCTTCATAAACGCGGGGTTGCTCATCAGCTTCCGGCGCAGGGTGGAGGTGCCGTCGTTGCCCGAGGTGCCGTACAGCAGCAGGTTCTTCACGTCGTTCGGGTATTTCTCGGCCAGCGCGATGGCGATGTAGCCGCCCATCGAGTGACCGGCCACGTACCACGGGTCGCCGCTCAGGCTCATCATCAGCGAATGCATGATATCCTCGCGCGGGAGCTTATCCGTTTCTTCGGTCTCACGGGTGGAATAGCCGAAATCCGGCAGATCCGCGATCACGCACGTATAACCCGCCGCCTGCAGCCGCTCGGCAAGCGACTGGAAGCAGTAAGAAGACAGCGCAAAGCCGTGTATCATAAATATCTGCCCTTTTTGCTCTTTCGCTTCAAAAACGCGGTAATGGATCGAGTAATCCCCGATCTCGTAAAACCGGCTGTTTTCAAACGGCGTTTCCGCCGCCGCGAACGCGGGGCTGACCGCGCAGAACAGCAGTATTACGCTGAGTAAAACAGAGAGCAGCTTCTTCGTTTTCGTCATGGCAATTCTCCAAACCATAAATATTCAATTAATTATACCACACTTTTTACGCGCATGCAAGATATCTTACTTAAAATATTTATGTTTTTTATTACAATTTGTAATCGTTAAGCGCCGCACAACCGCAAAAAGCCCTGCGGGAAACAAAAAAAGAGCTTGACAGCGCGATTTGACGGTGCTATAATCCAAAACTGAGAATCGTTCTCAAATTAGAGCTGTTGCGAAAGGGAAGTGCGTATCCGTGGCGGAGTATAAGACCCGACAGAAAGAGATCCTGCTTTCATATCTGCGCGAAACCGGCGATACGCCGCAGAGCACAGAGGATATCGTGCGGGCGCTGCAGACGCGTCGGGAGAGTCTTGGGCAAAGCACCGTATACCGTTTGGTAAAGAAGCTGTGCGAAGAGGGCACGCTGAAGTGCTTCACCGAAGACCGCCGTTTTCTGTACCAGCTTGCCGGCGGAGAGGACTGCCGCCACCATCTGCACCTGAAATGCACCGACTGCGGTCGGCTGCTGCACATGGGCCACGCCGAGAGCGAGCGGCTGATCGAGAATATCTACGGACAGAACGGGTTCGCGGTGAGCGAAACCGACACCACCCTTTTCGGCCGCTGCGGCGACTGCGCGAAAAAGAGCCGCGGCGCCTGATCTTATTCGTTATTTTTTTGGGAGGATCCATATCATGAAAAAAACCATCGTACTTGTTTTAACGCTTTGCATGCTTCTCTCGGCGTTTGCCGGCTGCGGCGGAAAAACCGAAACGCCCGATGTCACCGACCCGGCGAACCCGGCGAAAACCGGAGGGCTGAAGATCGTCTGCACCGTGTTCCCGCAGTACGACTGGGTGCGCAATATCCTCGGCGACCGCCTGCAGGATACCGAGCTGACCCTGCTGCTGGATTCCGGCGTGGATCTGCATTCCTACGAGCCTTTGCCGGACGATCTGATCGCGCTGGCGGGCTGCGACCTGTTTATCTATATCGGCGGCGAATCCGACGAAAAATGGGCGCCGGATACCATTGAGACCACCGGCGTTGAGAACGCCTTGAACCTGCTTGAAGCGCTGGGCGACGCCGCGAAGGAAGAGTCCGCGGTCGCCGGGATGCAGGAGGAAGAAGAAGAGGAAGAAGAGGGCGCCGTGGACGAGCACATCTGGCTTTCGGTGAAAAACGCCGCGATCCTGTGCGGCGTGATCCGCGATAAGCTCTGCGAGCTCGACCCCGCGAACGCGGACGTCTACAGGGCCAACGCCGAAGCTTACATTTCCGAGCTCAACGCCCTCGACGCGCAGTATGCCGAAACGGTCGCGAACGCGGCGCATAAAGACATTCTGGTGGCGGACCGCTTCCCATTCCGTTATTTGTGCGAAGATTACGGTTTAACGCCCTACGCGGCGTTCTCCGGCTGCTCCACCGAGTCGCAGGCCAGCATGGGCACCATCGCCACGCTTGCCGGGTATCTTGACACGCTGGGGCTCACCCACGTGGTGATCACCGAATCCTCCGACGGTTCCACCGCCGAAGCGGTGATCGGCAGCTCTGCGGCCGGGAATCAGGAGATCGTTGTGCTGGATTCTCTGCAGAGCATAACCGAGAGCAGGGTGCTTGAGGGCGCGACCTATCTGGGCCTGATGCGTGAGAATCTGACCGCCCTGAAAACGGCGCTGAGCTGAGCGCGGGAGAATACAAAATGACGCAGATCGTTTGTGACAATCTTACGCTGGGTTACGACGGCAGGGCGGTTTCGGAAGAGGTCTCCTTCAAAGTGGACAAGGGCGATTACCTCTGCATCGTGGGCGAGAACGGCGCGGGCAAGAGCACGCTGATCAAAGCGCTGCTGGGGCTCAATCCGCCGCTGGCTGGCACAATAGAGCGCCCGGGCGGGCTGAAAGCCGCCGCCATCGGCTATCTGCCGCAGCACACCGAGGTGCAGAAGGATTTTCCGGCTACGGTAAAAGAGATCGTGCTTTCCGGCTGCCTCGGAAAAGAAGCGTTCCAGCCGTTTTATACCCGTGAACAGAAGCAGCGCGCGGCGTTCCAGATGGAGCGGCTCGGCCTCACGGGCATGGCCAAACGCTGTTACCGGGAGCTTTCCGGCGGGCAGCGGCAGCGGGTGCTGCTGGCAAGGGCCCTGTGCGCCGCCGAAGAGATCCTGCTGCTGGACGAGCCCGTGGCGGGGCTGGACCCGATGGTGACCAAGGAGATGTACGATATCATCGAATCCCTCAATAAAGAGGGCATCACGATCATCATGGTGTCGCACGATATCGCCGCCGCGGTGCGCTACGCCACGCATATACTGCATCTGAGCAAGAAACCGCTGTTTTTCGGCCCCAAACAGGACTATATGATAACCGATATCGGCCGGCGCTTTACCAGCGCGGAAGGAGGGAACGGGCATGGAAGCGATCATTGAAAGGATCATAGCTTACTCCAGATTCGATTTCTTCTGGCCCGCCATGATCGTGGGCCCGCTGATCGCGCTGTGCTCGTCGCTGCTGGGCGTTACGCTGGTGCTCAGGCGTTTTTCCTTCATCGGCGACGGCCTTTCGCACGTGGCGTTCGGCGCGCTCACCGTGGCCACCGTGACCGGCATCGCCAACGAGATGCTGCTGATCATGCCCGCCACCGTGGTCACCGCCGTGCTGCTGCTGATGCGCGGCAAGCGCCGCAAGATCATGGGCGACGCCAGCCTTGCCATGCTTTCCGCCGGGGCGCTCGGCCTCGGGTATCTGATCATGAGCAAGTTTTCCAAAAAAGCGAACGTGAGCGGCGACGTGTGCACCACGCTGTTCGGCTCGCAGAAGATACTGACTTTGAAAACGCCGGAGGTGTGGACCTGCGTGATCGCCGCCGCCGCGGTGCTGCTGATCTTCGTCGTGTTTTACAACAAGATCTTTTCGGTCACCTTCGATTCCGATTTCGCCGCCGCCACCGGCACGCACGCGGGCGTATACTCGCTGATCATCGCGGTGATCACCGCCGTTGTGATCGTGCTGGCGATGTACCTCGTGGGTTCGCTGCTGATCTCCGCCCTTGTGGTGTTCCCGGCGCTCTCCGCGATGCGGGTGTTCAAGAGCTTTAAGAGCGTTGTGGTGTGCTCCGGCGTGGTTTCGGTGTGCAGCGCGGTGCTCGGCATTCTGGCGCATATCGCGTTCAACACGCCCATCGGTTCCACCATCGTGGTGGTGCAGCTCGTTGTGTTCCTTGTATTTACGCTGGTCGGCTTCCTGCGCACGAAGGCCGTGCGCAAACCCGCGTAAAACGGCGTTTATCGGGAAAAATTAAGGAATTATAAATAATTGCTTAATATAATATTTCAATAAAAAATCAGTAACAGGAGAAATCATTATGAAAAAACTGATCGCTGTTTTGCTTACGCTTGTCGTCGTGTTCCCGCTCGCCGCCTGCGGCGGAAAGAAAACGGGAACCGAATCCACGGATCCCGCCGTTCCCGCCACCGACGGCAGCGGCGAGGCAATCACCGACGCCAACGGCAACGTGCTGCCCGCCAATCTCCCCGCCGGGGCGATCAACGGCATCCGTGAAACCTTTGATCCGATGGAATACACCATATATATGAACGTATTTCAGGATATCTCCTCAAAGCAGTTCGACGGAATCGAGATGGACAAAAAAGGCACCTTTGCGATCCTGCAGGACGACTGGTCCGGCAAAACGCGCTATTACGTATGGGGCTATAACGATACCACCCGCTGCTGCGATTACCAGTGGGAGTTCGTGCCCGCCGACGTTTCCGCGCTGCCGGAGCCGGGCTCGTATATCCGCGTGCAGGGCACGCTTACCTACACCGAGGACCGCAACAAAGGCGCGATGGACTATTACTGGATCACCGATACCAAGGTGACCGTTCTGGAGGAGTACCCCGCCTCGAAGTTCGATTACGATCTTACCACAATGGACGCGACGCTCGCTCTCGTACAGCTCTCAAGGATCCAGAATTATTCCCAGAACTATGCGGGCAAGACCATACTGGTCTACGGCCGCACCCTTTCGCCCAACACGCTGCAGCACCCGTACTACGACGGCAGCTGGAATCTTGATTTCAAAACCGATAAAGCGGGCGGCCAGGTTCCCGGCGTCGGCCAGTATCTGGTCCTGGGCGGCACCGTTGTGAGCGAGAACGGCGGCGTCTGGCTGGACGTGAACACCTATCAGGAATTCTGATCTGATTTTTTATTGAAGAAAGGAGCGATCCCGATGCCCCTGCCCGTTGTTATCCTTCTTTGTGTCCTCGGCTTCATTCTCCTGCTCTTCGCGGTTTGCGCCGTGCGGGCGGTCTGCCTCAAAAAAACGCTGCCGGACGTGAAGTCCGCGGTCAGCTGGACCCCCGAAGAGGAGGCGAAATACGCCTCCGATCTCTCGGCGCTGGTAAAGATCCCCACCGTTTCCAAAAAGCAGGAAGAGGAGTACCCCGATTTCCTTGTGTTTCAGGAGAAGCTCAAAGAGCTGTTCCCGCTGTTTTTCGCCAAGGCCGAAAACCATGATATCGAGGGCAATCTGCTTCGGCGCATCCCGGGCAGCGACCCCAAACGCGGCGCGCTGCTGCTGATGGGCCATCAGGACGTGGTGCCCGCCGAAGGGCAGACCGGCTGGGAAAAGCCGCCCTTCTCCGGCGAGATCGCCGACGGCTGCGTATGGGGCCGCGGCGCGATGGACTGCAAGAGCACCCTGTGCTGCGAGCTGGAGGCCGTGGAATCGCTGCTGAAAGAGGGCTACGTTTTCAAAGAAGACCTCTGGTTTTTCGCCGCCCGCAACGAAGAGAATTCCGGCGGCGGCAGCGACGCGGCGGCGGCATACCTCAAGGAGCGGGGCGTGCGCCTGAACGTGGTGCTGGATGAGGGCGGCGCCGTGGTGGACAATATGATCCCCGGGCTGAAATACCCCGCCTCCGGCATCGGCGTGGTCGAAAAGGGCTTTGTGAATCTGAAATTCATCGCCCGTTCCGCAGGCGGCCACGCTTCCACCCCGCCGAAAAACTCGCCCATCGCGCGGCTTTCCGCCTTTGTGACGGAGGTCGAGAAAAAGGACGTGTTCAAAAAGAAGATGGCAACGCCCATCCCCGAGATGTTCGGTTTCGTCGCGCCCTATCTGCCCTTTGTGTTCCGCTTCATGCTCGGCAATCTGTGGCTGTTCAGGGGGCTCGTCACCCGCGTGCTGGCAATGGTATCGCCCATGGCGGGCGCGCTCGTGAAAACCACGGCGGCATTTACGATGAGCGGCGGCAGCGCCGCGCCGAACGTGCTGCCCGACGAGGCGTGGATCATCTGCAACATGCGCCCCAGCGTACACCAGAACGCGGATGAGAGCATTGCCGCTATCAAAAAGATCGCCGAAAAATACGATATCGAAACCGAGGTGCTTTACAGCAGGGATGCCTCCGCCGTGACCGACTGCGGCGGCGAAGCGTTCCGGTTTCTTGCCCGGTGCATGGCCGAATGCTTCCCCGATACGGTGGTCACCCCCTATCTGATGACGGGCGGCACCGATTCCCGCCGGTTTGAGATCGTGTGCGACAACGTGCTGCGCTTCACCCCAACGCGCCTCACCCCCGCGCAGATCGCGGCCATGCACGCCGCCAACGAAAACATCGGCGTAAAAGCCCTTGCCGAGGGCGTGAAAGCCTACCGCTACTACATCGAAAAATACAACGGCTGAACCCGATCCCGCCTTTTTATGAGGCGGGATTATTTATGTTAAATTGCATTTTGTCGGGCTATGCCCGACAGCGATATGAATTCCTTTCGGAATTCGCGATATATCCCTTCGGGATGCGAGAAGCCTTCGGCGCTATATGTCCCTTCGGGACGAGAAAAAGGAATTCATATCATATCGCACGTGAGCGTACGCGAGCGTATATCGCATTTGCGAAGCAAATATATCGCATCGCCGTCAGGCAATATATCGCAGCAAACCCGTCGTCCCGACAAACTCCATTTTTCAAAACTCTTGCAAACCTCGGGTCGTTGTGATACCATAAACGTATATTTATAAAAAAGGTGAAAGCATATGCGGGATCTTTGCAAATATGTGAACGTGTTTCAGGGCTGCGGCGAGATCGACCTGCCGAAGCCCGAG
>JAFRSZ010000080.1 GCA_017439205.1 Clostridia bacterium | reverse complement strand
TATAAAGATTTGTTGATATATAAAGGAATTCCGGCATTTATAAACGGGAACAAAAACGGGAACAGACGGGAACAAACGGGAACACCCGGAATAAACCGGTGTGGTATAAGACGCGGATGAGTTCAAATTACAGTTTATCGCGCGGTTTGCAGAAAACTGGTAGCGCGGTTTCTCTTCAACCGCCCCGCCGCGCAGCGGCGGTTTCAAACACAAACAACATATTGGGAACCTGTTGTGATGAAACGGTTTTTTTATAAGGAATCGCGTTGCGGGCGGTTGAAGAGGAACCGCGCTACCATGATAATCGCTCCGCGATGTTTTTCATCTCAACTCCCCCGACAAACTCCAATTTAACTCCGTATTTCTCCGCTTGACAAATCACTACGTTTGTAGTATTCTAAAAAAGACAATTGTAGAAAATAAGGAGCAACGCATATGAAAAAGCTGCCGGACGCCGAATTTGAAATCATGAAAGCAATATGGCGCGGCGAGGAGCCCGTGACCGCGCCGGTCCTTACCGACCTGTTGCGCCGCAGATTGCCCGAAAAGGATTGGAAGGCCCAAACGGTCGGCACCATGCTGACAAGGCTGGAAAGCAAGGGCTTTTTACGGTCCGAAAAAACAGGTAAGGAGCGGTGCTATTTCAGTCTGATCTCCGAAAGGGAGTATCTTGCCGTGGAGCAGGAGAGCTTCCGCAGGCGCTTTTCGGGGCGTTCCTTCAGCGGCCTTGTGCAGGCGCTGTACGATAACGGCGGCGTGACCCAGTCGGATCTCGATGAATTGCGGGTCTGGCTTGACCGTGTGGATGCGGACGGCAGAAGCGAGGAGAAAAAGAAATGAAAGCTTTTCTGATCAGTCTTTTTATATGTTCCGCGTTGATGAGCATTGCCGCTTTTATCTGCATGGGGCTGGAACGCGCGCTGAAAAAAGTATGGAGCGCCCGTCGCCGCGCCTTTGTATGGGCTGTGATCGCAGCGGGATTCCTTACGCCTGTAAAACCGCGTTTGACCGCTCCGATCTATACCGTTCCCGCCGCGCGGTATGCCTATGCCGAAGCGCCTTTCGAGGGGATCGGCGCGCCGGATATCTGGACGGTTCTGTTTTTTGTGTGGCTATGCGGGGCGGCGGTCACAGCGGGCGTCTTTTTGCTGCGTCAGGCACGTTTTCGCGCGTACGTCCGCCGGTTTTCCGTAAAGTGCGGGGAGAGATGCGCCGCAGCCGCAAACGAAACGGCGGACGGACTCGGTGTGAAACGGCCCGAGGTGATGTATTTGCGGGGGATCGCTTCGCCGATGCTGACCGGTTTGTTCTCTCCCGTGATCCTGCTGCCTTACAGAACTTTTCGCGAGGATGAGCTGCGCCTGATCCTCAAGCACGAGCTTGTGCATTTCAAACGGCGCGATCTGTGGCGGCGGTTGGCGTTTCTTGTTTGCAGAACTGCGCATTGGTTCAATCCGGCGATGCCCGTGTTCTGCAAAGCGGCGAATACCGCCTGCGAGCTTGCCTGCGACGAGCGCGTGACCGCCGATGTGACCGCCGACGTGAAAAAGCGGTATTGCGAGGCGATCCTTTTCGTTGCGGCCGGGGACCGAAGCGGCTGCGCTCCCGTGCTGGCGAGCGGCTTCGGCGGTACGAAGGAAGAATTAAAGGACCGTTTTCGGCTGATCCTGAACGGCGGCCAACGAAAAGGCCTGACCGTGCTGTGCGCCGCTGCGGTTGCAGCCGTGGCGTTCTCCGGCGCGCTGTTTGCTGTGCAACCGCGGAATGATATCCATGTGTATGAGCTCACCACTACCGCAGTTCTCACCGCGCCTTTCAACGAAGAGCGCGATACCGCGGCGCCCGTTATGAATGAGCAGGCCGGTGACGATGCGACCGAAGCGGTGATGACCGCCGGGGACGAAACACGGTATCCCGAAGAGGATAGAAGCGTACGGCCGGCGCAACCGAACGAACTGCGTACTACTTATCCGTATATACCTGTCAACGAGCATCCTGAGGGGCTCTATGAAACCACAACGGTGCGCGTTCCCTGAGGGAACGAAACGAAACACGCGAAACAAATTGTATTTTGCCTTGAATAACTACATACGTAGTTAATAAAGAAAGGAGTATTTGTATGAAGCTTTCCTGCGTGGGAAAGCAGCCGCTCAGCTGGTATGCGCTGCGTTTGCTTGCGGCGCTGTTCCCGCTGCTGACGATCACGGCGCTGTTCGCCGGGGCTGTTTTTACGGAAAAGGCGTTTTACACAAATCTGAGTTTCACGTTCCTTCTGTGTGTTTGGGCGCTGATATTTGCGGCTCTGTGCAAGGTAAGAGGCAACGCGTTCGTTTACTGCCTTATGGTGGGGGCGGCGGTGTGTTATTGCTGCGTCTGCGCCGCCGAAGCGCAGGATTGGGCGTTCGGCATTGCGTGCTGCGCGGCAATGCTTGCGCTCGTTCTGTTTTTTGAACCGCCCCGTTTCCCGGAGCCCGGCAAAAGGACGCTGTGGGCCGCTGTAATTGCGCTGATCCTGCTGTATACGCTGTATGTGGGCGGGCTGTGCTGCGTGCAGTATCGCCGGTACCGAACGCCGTGTTACGATTTCGGTCTGTTCGCGCAGATGTTTTACTACATGAAAGAAACCGGCCGGTGTCTGGTCACCTGCGAGCGCGACCGTCTGCTCAGTCATTTCGCGGTGCATTTCTCGCCGATCTATTATCTGTTCCTGCCGGTATACGTTCTGCTTCCCTCGCCGGAAACGCTGCTGGTGCTGCAGCCTCTCACCGTGGCAGGCGCGGCGGTCCCGCTCGCGCTGCTGTGCAGACAAAAAGGGCTCTCAAACGCGGCGGCGCTGGGCTTTTGCGTATGTCTGCTGATGTATCCCGCGTTTATGGGCGGATGCTTCTGGTATCTGCATGAGAACTGCTTTTTAACGCCGCTGCTGCTCTGGCTCATCCTGTTTTTTGAAAAGGGAAAAACGCTTCCGGCGTTCGTTTTCGCGCTTCTGACACTGTGCGTAAAGGAGGACGCCGCGGTATACGTTGCGGCGGTCGCGCTGTATTATCTTTTTGCTTCGAAAAACTACAAGTGTAGTGTGTCGGTGCTGCTGTTCTCTGTCGCGTGGTTTGTTGCGGTAACGCATCTGATGGGCGCGTTCGGTCTGGGAATCATGGACAGGAGCCGCTACGGCAATTATATGTACGACGGCGGCGGTCTGTTCTCGGTGGTGCGGTCGGTGTTTATGAACCCTGCCTATGCGCTGAAGGAGATCTTCGCCGGGGAAAAGTATTTGTTCGCGCTGCAGATGCTTGCGCCGATGTGCTTTCTGCCGCTGGCGATCAAAAAGCCCGCGCGGCTCGTGCTGCTGATCCCGCTGATATTGGTGAATCTGATGACCCGGTACGTATATCAGTATAATATCGGTTATCAGTATACCTTCGGCAGCGGCGCGCTGCTGTTCTGTATGGCGCTCTCAAATTACGCGGAACAGAAAAGGAACAGGAACCGGCTTCTGCTCTGCGCGGTGCTGTCGTGCGCGATCCTTTTCTGCGGGGGATATGCCGCTAAGGCGGACGCGCCGCTGTTATACCGGCGGGAGCAGACGCAGATTTCTTCGATTGAAACGGCGCTTTCGCTGATCCCGGCGGACGCCGACGTTTCGGCTTCGTCGTTTCTGCTGGCAAATCTCTCGCAGCGCAGAACTGTCTATGAACTGGAAAGCACAAAACAAAAAGCGCAGTATGTCGCTGTGGACCTGCGCTTTAACAAAGAAAATTCGGTTGAGCCGTTCATTGCCGAAGGGTACCGGGTTCTGTATCATGATGAGGGTGTGATCGCGATCCTGCAAAGGGATGCGCCGAATGAAAGCGGATAACGCGTTCTCTTCGGTATTGCCGGAGTTCTAAAACTCGCCGAACATATCCGCTTCGAGCGCGGCGCACAGGGCGTGATACACGGGCAGGGTATATTCCTGCACGGCAAAGGGCTCCAGCGCCGGGAGCTTCACGGTCACGTCGGCAAGATCCTTTACCTTGCCGCCGGTCTGCCCGGTGACCGCCACCGATTTTATGCCGGAGGCCGCCGCCGCTTTTACGGCGTTTACAACGTTTTCGGAATTGCCGGAGGTGGTGAGGGCAAGTACCACGTCGCAGTCGTTTGATGCGTAGGCGAACACCTGCTGCGCGTAAACCAGAGCGGCGTCCACGTCGTTTGCGAAAGCGGAAATGAGCCCGGTCTGGCTCGTGAGGGAGATCGCCCTGATGCCGCGCTGCAGCTTTTCGGCGATCTCGCGCCCGCCCTCGATATCGTAAAAGCTCTCTTTCTGGAAGCGTGTGAGGGGGCGCGCGAGCAGAAAGCCCTTCATCAGCTCGCCCACGATATGCTCGCTGTCCGCGGCGGAGCCGCCGTTGCCGCACACCATGACCGTGCCGTTCGCCTCTGCGCAGGCGAGCAACAGCTCATAGGCCGCTTCGATCTGCCCACGGCAGGGGACCAGCGCCGGAAAGCGCGCGAACAAATCTTCAAAAATCTCTTCTTTCGTTTTCATGGCTTACTCCATCACGAGGGAGAGCGCGGCGATGTCGCCGAGGTGCTCGTCGAACGCGGCGGGCAGGATCTTACATGCCTTTGCCGCGCCGGGCAGCGCCTCTTTTGAGATCACG
>JAFRSZ010000079.1 GCA_017439205.1 Clostridia bacterium | reverse complement strand
TGCTGTCCGTTCTTTTGGGACTGTCTGTCCTTCTGCACTTTTCCATGTGTCCATTTTCATGGGTATAGTTTACTTCATCAATTGTTAATTGTTAATTTTTAATTTTTCATTAGCGCGAACCGCTCGCCAAACTGAAATTTGAAAACCGGACGCCCTTTTGAGCGTCCGGTTTTGTTGTGCGCCCCCTGTATCACTCGAGGTGCCAGTCGTCGGAATAGAGCAGATCCCCGTCGAGCGTGTATACGCTGATCTCGAATTCCAGAGAATAGATATCGTCCGGGGCGATGCCGTACTCGTCCAATACAGAGTAGGTATCCTCGTACCAACGCTCAAGCACCAGATCGAAGAATCCGCAGTGGTTACTGTAGATCTCAGTGAAGCATTCGTTGTACCGCATATCGTCTTCCGTAAGTGCGATGCCGTTCACCGAGGTGGGTGTGATCACGAAATACAGATCGTCTCCTGAAGTATTCTGCGCGAACAGCCTTAACATATAATAATCGTAATACTGCCCGTAAAACGACCCGCTTCCGTAGTATATAAAGCGGAAATCCTCGTCAGTATAGTTGTAATCGTCGTCTTCATAGGAGGGCGTATAATACGCGTCGTACAAGCTGTAATAGTGGATGGCGATATCGTCTCCGCCGAGCCAGCGGGTATATTCGTCCGTGTTCGTGTCAACCGTGAAAACGTCGTACGGAATACGCACGCAGCAAATCTTATCCAGCGAGAGATCGTCGGGCGCCGCGCCCTCCGTATCGAACTTAATGGCCTGGAACCGTATGGTTTCATATGGGTCGAGCCGGATATGCTCCGTGTACTCGCCGAGCATGCAGCCGTTGGCGTTGTCTCTGTAAAAATCAAATTCGATCGTCGAACCGGTTTTGTTCTGCAGCAGCATTTCATACCACACGTCGCCGTTTTCGTGATAAATATCGTCAAAAAGTATCGCGTAATCGTTTGTGATCGCCATGATCATCATGTTTTTTTCGTTTAGCTCAAGCCCCACGGCGGCGCGCAGAATGATTCTGGCGTCCGATGCGGTGATCTTATCGTCGGTGTCGATATCGGCATAATGGAAGAGGCTGCTGCCCGGCGCGCATTCGTCCAGCCCTACCGCGATGCGCAGCGCCCCTCTGGCGTCGGACGCGGTGATCTGCCCGTCGTCGTCAAGGTCGCCTTTCGAACCTGCGCCTGCGGTCACTGCGAACAAAACCGCCAGACTGAGGGCGATAGATAAGGTTAAGAGCCACTTCAGATGTTTCATAATAATATCTCCTTCGGTTGTTTTCAGTTATATGAGCGCATCAGCGAGATCACTCTGCCCAGCACGATCACTTCGTCTGAAATGATGGGGGCGTAATCGTCGTTTTCCGGCTGCAGGCGGAAGTGCCCGTTCTCTTTGTAAAAGCGTTTCACGGTGGCTTCGTCTTCCAGTAGCGCCACCACAATCTCGCCGTTGGCGGCGGTGGGCGTTTTTTCGGCGATGATGATATCTCCGCTGAGAATGCCGGCGTTTACCATACTGTCGCCCCGTACGCGAAGGGCAAACAGGCTTTTGTCGTTGCCGCCGGTGCACATGAACGGCACGTAGCCCTCAATGGATTCGTGCGCTAAAATCGGCATGCCGGCGGTCACCGTGCCGAGCAGCGGCACCTGTACGGTGGGCTGCTTTTCGCCCTTCACGCGGATCGAGCGGCTCAGCATCGGGTCGCGTTCGATATAGCCTGCTTCCTCCAGCCGTTCAAGGTAACGCTGTACGGAGCCTGTGGATTTCAGCCCTACGTGGCTGCCGATCTCGCGCACCGTGGGCATTACGCCGCGCTGCGCCTGTTCCGCGAGGTATTCGTACATTTTACGCTGGGTCTCGTTCAGTTCTTTCATGGGGACCTCCTGAGTGATCTTTGTATTTTTCACTATTATAGCACAAATGTTTCCGAAATGCAAACATTTGTTTATCTTTTTTTTCTGAGATTTAAAAAACTCAACGGCAGAAGCGTCTGCTTCTGCCGTAAGTTCAGGGAAAAAAGGGAAAAACTGATATAAAAGGAAGGGGTCGGGAATGGTTTTGCAAGTCGAATTCGCGGTTGCCGTAAGGTTTTGGAAGGTCCTAATTTCCGAAGCTTTTCCGGGTTTTCCGCTTTTCTGATTCAAATTTACCCCCGCAACCTAAATTGAACTTTAAAGAATCTTAAATTTCAGCTTTTTTTTCGGAAATTTTCGTGTTTTTTCCGATGTAGAACGTAACTGCCGGGGCGTTCACTTTCGTTTTGTCTTCCGCGTACACCGTTTCGCACAGAACCGTTTCCAGCAGGGAAACGTACGCCCTGCAAAACGGCCTTGCCGGAAGCAGCATCCCCAGCGCTTTCCACGGCAGCGCGCTCATGCCGCAAAGGGCAGCGAGCCCGCGTTTGCCCCGGGTGAGCAGCACGCCGGAGCTTACGGCGTCGTTCACGCGCATCAGCGGGTTCAGGTACAGGAGGTAGCGGGTCAGGCAATACCGGCGGTTCACGCAGTATGCCGCGATCAGCCCGGATAACGTCTGCAGCGCGCACAGCGCGATCCCCGCGGCCAGCAGCGACGCCGGGAGCCCTTTTTGCAGCAAAAAAAACAGGGAAGCGCCGGTCGCCGCGGCGGGCAGCAGAAGAAGCGCGGCCCACCCGCATTTCATGAGGCCCAGCCGCAGATCGCAGCTCAGCGCCCGCACGCCGGATCTCAGAGAAATAAACGCGCCCGCCCGGGGCTGGTTTTTGTCCGCGCAGCGGTAGTACAGCGCCAGCAGCGCGAACCGCAGCGACCGATGGAACAGCAAAAACAGAACCGCCGCGAAAACAAACGCCCACGGCGCCGCGTTTACGGCGATCTCGCTTTGAAACCAACGTGAAACCGGCGTGTCCGAAAAAACGGTATCCGCCCCGTATACCGCGCACAGTACGCACATGAGCAGGCTTGAAACGCACCCGGCGCACGCCGCCTTCGGCAGCAGCGAAAACAGCGCCGCCTTCGTTTTGACGCCGTGGGTCAGGTACCTCGCCCTCGTTTTGATCGCAAACAAAAAGATCCCTCCCGGCAGTTAGGATGGCACGGGAGGGAAAATATATACAAATGAATGATGAAAGATGAAAAATGGATACGGTGTTCATTTCTCATAATCATCCGCGGCGCGAGAATCAGTGAAACAGTTTTTTTCTCGCCCGGAACACCGTGCCCCGGTCTTCGCCGGTGTCGCCCGAAACGGTCACGGTATTCTCGCGGTGTTTCAGCCGGATATCCGGGAAAAGGTACACGCCGTCCGAAAGCTGCACCGGCTGCCAGCGTTTTTTTGTTTTGCCGTTCACGGCGAGCGTCAGCTTTTTCGCGTTGGTGTAGCATTTTACGGAGATGCTCTTCTGCGTCACCTTTGAGGGCAGGGAAGCGAGCTTGATGAACGCTTCGGCGGAAAAGCGCGTTTTATAGAACCAGAACGCGTCCTTGCACGCCGCGCAGCCGAGGGTGGTGAGGCCTGTAAGGTCGTCGTCGGCAAGGCCGTCGCTGAGCGCGCCGGTGAAGTAGCATACCACGCGCTTCTGCTTCGAGAAGATCTCCCACACGCGGGCGTGCCAGCCCGAAAAATACTCCTGCGAGCCATCCGGCTGCGAGGGGTTCTCGGTATGCTTGCCGAAACTGCAGGCGGGGGCGTCCGGGAACACAGCGAAACGGTAGTTCGGATGGGCCTCCAGCACCTCCTCAAAGCGGGACTGCAGCTCGGTAAAGCCGTTTTTATCCGCGGAAACGGTATACTTCAGAAACAGCACGTCAGGCACCGCGTCGCTCAGCGCCTCGCCGTTCAGGATATCGCATCCGCCGGCGGTGTAGATGAACTGGGAGTTTTCTTTTACGGTGTTGCAGAATTTCTTTCCGTAAGAGGGGTCCTGCGAGCGGTAGCCGATGAACGCCACGCTCGGGTGCGCCGCGAGCAGGCGCGTCAGGCGCGCAAGCTCTTCAAAGTCGCGGTCGTCGCCGGTGTCGGGGAACATGAAGAACACCATCACGCCCTGCTCGTCGCAGAGGTTTAAGAGCTCTTCCTTCAGATCCAGCGCGGTCAGCCCCACGAGGTTTGCGTCCAGAGAGCGGAGGCAGTTCAGCTCCGCGGGGGTTCCGGCGCCCTTCAGGAACGCTCCGTTCAACGGCAGCTTGATGCCGTTTAAGGTGAAGAAGCCGTCTTCCGACGGTTCAAAGCGGCGGATACCGAATTTGACCTCGGTGAGGTCAATGATCTCGGTATCTCTCTGCAGTATCACTTCCGCCCGGTATTTATACGCCGCGTGCACGCCCTCCCACAGAAGGGGCGCGGGCAGCTCGAACACCGCGTCCGCCGCGGTGGGGCGGGCGGATTTCACATCCAGCAGTATGCCCTCGGGGGAGCAGAGCCTGAACAGCACCACGTCGTAGTTGTTGGGGTTCTCGATCTCGGCGTGCAGCAGCACGCGGACGCCGTCTTTTGTGAACACGGTGCGCACCCTGATGGGGTCGCAGGCGTCGCTCAGCGCAAAGTGCGACTGTCTCGTGCTGATGAGCCTTGCGCCGCCGAAGGTGAAACGCCCGTCGGGCCGCGCTTCGGGTTCGATTTCAAGCCGCAGCGTCTGCGGCGCGCCTTTTTTGATGAAGTCGTTCAGCGCCGTGACGCAGGGCGCGAACACGCTGCGGAACACGGCGGCCTTTTCGCCGTCCACGTATACGGTGCATCTGCCGCTCAGGCAGCGCGTCTCCAGATAAAACGCACTGTTTTTTTCGTCCTCCGGCACGGCGATCTCCCGTTCCAGCGTAAGCGTCGCCGGCGCGTCCCCGAAGGGCATATCCAGCGGCAGCGCCGTGTTCTGGCCGCCGGCCCGGTCGGCGGTGTTTTTCCAGCCTGAAAGGATCTGGGATTTTCTCATATGGCCCTCCTCGGTCAGATATCCATATCCAATGTCAGCGTTACGGGGCAGTGGTCCGAGCCGTAGATATCGGTGAGGATATCCGCGTCCCGCAGCCGTCCGTTCAGCGACGCGTCTGCGATGAAATAGTCGATGCGCCATCCGGCGTTGTTCTTTCTGGCGTTATAGCGGTAGCTCCACCAGGAGTAAACATTTTCTCTGTCCGGGTAGAACAGGCGGAAGGTGTCGGTGTAGCCCGCCGCCAGCAGCGCGCTGAATTTTGCGCGCTCTTCGTCGGTGAAGCCCGCGTGCCCGCGGTTGGGCTTCGGGTTCTTCAGGTCGATCTCTTTGTGCGCCACGTTCAGGTCGCCGCAGAAGATCACGGGCTTTTTTTCGCGCAAGGCGTTGATATAGCTTAAAAAGTCGTCTTCCCACCGCTGCCGGTAGCCGAGGCGCGAGAGATCCTCTTTCGCGTTGGGCGTGTATACGGTAATCAGGTAAAAGCCGCCGTATTCCAGCGTGATCACCCTGCCCTCGGCGTCGTGCTCCGGTATGCCGATGCCGTAAGAAACAGACAGCGGCGTATGCTTTGTGAAAATGCAGGTGCCGGAATATCCCTTCTTTTCGGCGTAGTTCCAGTAGGATTCGTACCCATCGAAGGCAAGGTCCAGCTGCCCTTCCTGCAGTTTGGTCTCCTGCAAACAAAAAAAGTCGGCGTCCAGCGACCGGAAAATCTCGCAAAAATCTTTATTCACAACGGCCCGCAATCCGTTTACGTTCCATGATACCAGCTTCAGCATGCCGCAACCCCCGGCTTTCTCAATGAATGATGAAAGATAATTTTATATTACCATAGCCGCGCGCGGCATGCAAGGATTTTTTGCATAAAAAAACGGCCGCCTCGCGACCGTTTTCCGTGTTGGGTTATCTGTTGAAAATGCGTTTGAAGAATGCGATGAAGGCGTTGAAGAACTGCACCAGCATATCCTTGATGCCCGCGAACTGGTTGGTGGTGAGGTTGTACGCGCCGACGTAATAATCCTCGGTCACGCTCGGGATCGTATATACGCCGTTTCCGTCGGGCGTAAGGGTGATGATCTCGGTGGTGTCTTCTTCCGTTACGACCAGATCGGGCATGTAAGAGGCGGGGTAGCACTTGATGACCGTTGTTTCATCGGGACGGTAACCGCCCAGATACTGAATCGTGAAATAGAAGGGCCTGCCGTGCGGCACCGTATTGTTGGGATCTTCTATGCCGATGATCGCGATCTTCCCTTCGCTGTCGCTGTTGACGTGAACGGTGTGCACGGGAATGTAGCCGGACTCGCCGACCGCGACCGCGGTCATGCCGAAGGCGCTCAGAAGCACCAGAACGGCGAGAAATACGGATATAACCTTTTTCATGTTGCAACATCCTTTCGGAAAAAATATTCATTCAGTGTTATTATAGACGAAAGTTTTTCATTTTTCAAGAGTTTTCCGTTAAAATCCGGTAGATATCGCTTTTTTTGGCCCCGGTCTCCTGCGCGGCGCGTTTCGCGGCGTCGTTCAGGCGCATGCCATGTTCCATATAGGCGCGTGCCAGCGCCGCCGGATCGGTCTGCGGGCGTTCGGCAGCCAGCTCCTCTTCGGTCTTCGCCTCCACGATCAGCACGTACTCGCCCTTGAGCTTCACGCCGTCGTATTTCCCCGCGATCTCGGCGAGCGTGGTCAGCTCGCACTGCTCATGGATCTTCGTGAGCTCCTTGATCACGGCGATCCGCCGGTCGCCCAGCGTATCGTACAGGTCGTGAAGGGTGGCAGCCAGCTTGTGCGGCGCCTCGTAAAACACCATGGTCTTGCGCTCCGACCTGATCTCTTCGAGATGCTTTCTGCGGTTGGGTTTGTTCACCGTAAGGAACCCCTCGAACGAGAAGCGCGAAACCTCCATGCCCGAGAAGGCCAGCGCGGTCGCAACCGCCGTGGGACCGGGCACCGTGGATACGGGCACGTTGTGTTCGCGGCACAGCCGCACCAGATCCACGCCGGGGTCGGAGATGGCGGGCATGCCGGCGTCCGTCACCAGCGCGCAGCTTTCCCCCGCCATGATCCGCTCGAGGATATCCGGGCCTTTTTCTTTGCGGTTGTGCTCGTGGTAGCTCACGAGGGGCTTTCTGATCTCAAAGTGGTTGAGGATCTTCGCGGTCACGCGCGTATCCTCCGCCGCAATGAAATCCACTGCGCGCAGCGTTTCCTGCGCGCGGGGCGAAAAATCGCCCAGGTTGCCGATGGGCGTGCCAACGATATACAGAGTGCCGGGCATAGGGTTCAGTCCTTTCTGTAGGGGGCGGTGATCTCGCGCAGCGCTTCGGTCTCGCCGCCGTCGGGGCCGTACAGGAACAGCGGGTTTTCCACCGTCATCCCGGGGGCGCGGCCCTTCTTGCTTTCAAGTAAAAACAGCCACGGGGCGGCGTCCGCGTTTTTGGAAACGAAGCGCAGCCGTTTGGGTTCCATCTTTGCTTCCCGCATCGCGCATACGGTTTCGGCGAGCCGTGCCGGGGGCATGCATACCGAAAAGCTGCCGCCGTATTTCAGCAGCTTTGCGGCGCATTCGCAGCAGTCCTCCAGCGTGGTTTCGGTCTCGTGGCGGGCAATGGCGTCCGCTTCGGCGCTGCTTGTTATCCCGTGCCCCGCCTTGAAATAGGGCGGGTTCATCGAAACGGCGTCGAACGCGCCTTCGGGCAGGATGCCGCCCAGACGGCGCAGGTCCGCGTTTACCACCCGCAGCCGGTCGGTTATGCCGCTGAGCCGGGCGGAGCGCACCATCTGGTCCGCGGCCTGCGCCTGCAGTTCCACCGCGGTTGCCCGCTGCACGCCGCGGGCGAGCCAGTAAAAGGGGATGATGCCGCAGCCCGCGCCGAGGTCGCATACGTTCCCGCCGCGTTTGGGTAAAGCAAAGGCCGCCAGCAGCAGCGCATCGGTGCCGAAGGTATGCTCGGGCGATACGATCAACCGCAGACGGTCGGAAATGGTTTCGATATGTTCTTTTTCGCGCAGAACGGGCTCCATCACGCCTTGTTCTTCTTCAGCATGACCACCAGCGCGACCACGGCGCCCGCGGAAACGAGCAGCACGCCGATGCCGATGGCAAGCTTTGTGCCGGAGCTGTTCTTTTCGGCGCCTGCATTATCCTCATACACCGGGGTGAAGGGCACGGTGGTGAGGGCGTTGGTATACGATACCGACGGGTCCGTATAAGAATAATTGCCCGCGGTTGTGCTCACGGCGGTGGTGGAGGTCGCGGAAGAGGGATCGGTCGTGTAAGTCTGCGCGCCCTGATACGTGAAGGTGTAGCTTACCGAGGGGATCACGATGCTGGGCGTGTTGATATCCGTGGGATAATTGGATGACGGGTTGTACGCGGTGGTGGGATCATTGCCGCCGGAGGGCGTATTGCCCGAGGGGGTGTTGCCCGAAGGCGTGTTCCCCGAAGGGGTGTTGCCTGTGGTGGACGCCTCCTGCTGCTGTTGGATGTAATCGGCCAGCTGGTTGATGAAGTCGTTGGAGTTCAGCAGCTCGCGCAGGTCGCTGACGCTGTTGCCGTTCACCAGCGCCATAATGGCCTCCGCAATGGTGGAGTTCGAGGCGTCTATATCAAGATCCGCAAGGCGTTCGCGCAGCGTGTCAAGCATGCCGCCGGGGTTCTGCAGCAGATCGCTCAGCGTAAAGCCGTTCTGCCCGTTGTTGCCGTTGTTGCCGTTATTGCCGCTGAGCAGCTCGTTCAATATCTCGCCGAAGTCGCCGCCCATCAGCTCGTCGAACGTGCTGAAAAAGCTGAGGGCGCACACGGTGGGCGTTACCGCCATCGCCAGAAGCGCCACCGCCGCAAGAACGGCGATCCATTTTCTCATATTCGTTTTCATATCTATCTTTCGGGAACGTGCCTCAACTGCCCGCGTTTTCCCGCTCCTTTCCCAAAAATACCCATTTTCAGTTAAGTTTAAATGCTTAGAATTATAATACATTATTAAAAGGCGGTTGTCAATGAAAAGTTTTGCCTTCAGAGCCGCGTCCCGCA
Source organism: Clostridia bacterium (assembly GCA_017439205.1). Classification (GTDB taxonomy): domain Bacteria; phylum Bacillota; class Clostridia; order Oscillospirales; family Acutalibacteraceae; genus RUG806. The sequence continues at coordinate 24,955 of JAFRSZ010000079.1, read as the reverse complement.
TAAAAAAGCATAGCGTAAAAAGCTGAAATTTTTATTTAAAATAAATATTTATTTTATACTTGATTTCTCCGGCGCGCTTGTGTATAATGCTAATATCTTATGCTGTGCATTTCTCAGCCCGAAAGGAGAACGGATATGGATACGAAACAAAAAGCGCTTGCCGCCGTAGCCGCGCTGAAGGAGCTGTATCCCGACGCGCTCTGTTCGCTCGATTTCGAGAGCCCGTTCCAGCTGCTGGTCGCAACGCGCCTGTCCGCCCAGTGCACCGACGCGCGCGTGAACCTCGTCACCCCTGCGCTGTTTGCGAAATATCCCGACGCGCCCGCCATGGCGGAGGCTGAGATCGAAGACGTTGAAGACCTGATCCGCTCCTGCGGCTTTTATCACCACAAGGCGCGCGATCTGATCGGCACGGCGCAGAAGATCCTGTCCGATTTCGGCGGGGAAGTGCCCGATACGATAGAGGCGCTCACGTCGCTGCCCGGCGTGGGGCGCAAAACCGCGAACCTGATCGTGGGCGACGTTTACAAAAAGCCCGCCGTGGTGGCGGATACGCACCTGATCCGTATCTCGAACCGCCTGGGGCTGGTTTCCACGAAAGACCCGTTCAAGGTGGAGCTTCAGCTGAAAGAGCTGCTGCCGCCCGAAGAGAGCAACAACTACTGCCACCGCAACGTGCTGCACGGCCGGGCGGTGTGCGACGCAAGAAAACCACGGTGCGAAGAATGCACGCTCCGCACGTTCTGTACATATTACGAACAACTGAAAGGATGAACCCCAGATGTCACTTTTAACCAAAATATTCGGAGACTACTCCAAAAAGGAGCTCAAGCGCAACCAGAAGCTCGTGGACGCCGTTCTTGCGCTGGAAGAGCCCTACGCCGCCCTCACCGATGAAGAGCTCAAGGCCAAAACGCCCGAGCTCAAGGCGCGCCTCGCAAACGGCGAGACCACCAACGATATCCTGCCCGAGGCGTTCGCCGCCTGCCGCGAGGCTGCGTGGCGCGTGCTGGGCATGAAGCACTTCAAGGTCCAGGTCGAGGGCGGTATCATTCTGCACCAGGGCCGTATCGCCGAAATGAAGACCGGCGAAGGCAAAACGCTGGTTGCCACCCTGCCCGCGTACCTGAACGCCCTTACCGGCGAGGGCGTGCACATCGTTACGGTCAACGATTACCTTGCCCGCCGCGACTCCGAGTGGATGGGCAAGATCTTCCGCTTCATGGGCCTGACCGTGGGCCTGATCGTCCACGCCAAAGACAACGACGAGCGCAAAGAGGCCTACGCCGCGGATATCACCTACGGCACCAACAACGAGATGGGCTTCGATTACCTGCGCGACAACATGGTGATCTATAAAGAGCAGCGCGTGCAGCGCGGCCACGCCTACGCCATCGTGGACGAGGTGGACTCGATCCTGATCGACGAAGCCCGTACCCCCCTCATCATCTCCGGCCGCGGCGACAAATCGAGCGACCTGTATAAGCTCGCCGACGAGTGCGCCCGCCGCATGAAGGTGCAGCGCATCACCGAGCTCGAGGCGAAGAAGGATATCGAAGACGTGATCGAAGAGGGCGTTGATTATATCGTGGACGAAAAGGCCCGCACCGCCACTCTCACCAAGGCGGGCACCACCAAGGTGGAGGAGTTCTTCAACATCGAAAACCTCTCCGCGCCCGAAAACCTGAACATCGCCCATCACATCAATCAGGCCATCAAGGCCCGCGGCGTGATGCAGCGCGATATCGACTACGTTGTGAAAGACGGCGAAGTGCTGATCGTGGACGAATTCACCGGACGCATCATGCTGGGCCGCCGCTACAACGAGGGCCTGCACCAGGCGATCGAGGCCAAGGAGGGCGTGAACGTGCGCAGCGAATCCAAGACCCTCGCCACGATCACCTTCCAGAACTATTTCCGTCTGTATAAGAAGCTCTCCGGTATGACCGGTACCGCCATGACGGAAAGCGAAGAATTCCAGGAGATCTATTCGCTCGACGTGGTTGAGATCCCCACCAACAAGCCGATGATCCGCATCGACCACGACGACGTGATGTATAAAACCGAAAAGGCGAAATTCAACGCCATCATCGAACAGGTGCGCGAATGCCACGAAAAGGGCCAGCCGGTGCTGGTAGGTACCGTGAGCATCGAAAAGAGCGAGCAGCTCTCGCACGCGCTGAAGCGCGCGGGCATCAAACACGAGGTGCTCAACGCCAAGCAGCACGAGCGCGAGGCCGAGATCGTGGCGCAGGCCGGTAAGCTCGGCGCCGTTACCATCGCCACCAACATGGCGGGCCGCGGTACCGATATCATCCTGGGCGGCAACGCCGAGTATATGGCCAAGGCCGAGATGCGCAAAATGGAATTCACCGAAGAGCTGATCAGCGAGGCCACCGGATTCTCCGAAACAAAGGACGAAGAGATCCTGAACGCCCGCAAGGTGTTCACCGAGCTCGAATCGAAATACAAAGCGGAGCTCAAAGACGAGGCCGAGCAGGTGCGCGCCGCGGGCGGCCTGTTCATCCTGGGCACCGTGCGGCACGAGGCGCGGCGTATCGACAACCAGCTGCGCGGCCGCGCAGGCCGTCAGGGCGACCCCGGCGAGAGCCGTTTCTTCCTCTCGGCGGAAGACGATATCATGCGCCTGTTCGCGGGCGACCGGTTCTATAACGCCCTCAATATGTTCAACCTGCCCGAAGACCAGCCCATCGAAGCCAAAATGTTCTCCAGCGCCGTTGAGATGGCGCAGAAACGCGTAGAGGGCAACAACTTCGGCATCCGTAAAAACGTGCTGCAGTACGACGACGTGATGAACAAGCAGCGCGAGGTGATCTACGCGCAGCGCAACCAGGTGCTGGACGGCGTTGATATGGACGCCACGATCCGCAAGATGATCGCCGACAGCGTCGCCGACAACGTCTCTCTTTACTGCGCCGATAACGTGCCCGAAAACTGGAACGTCGCCGGTCTCACCGCCAAATACGGCTGGCTGCTCGGGGGCGAAGACCTCTCCGGGCTCAAAAAGACCTCCGACGTCACCGGGTTCATTCAGAAGCTTGCCCTCGGCCATCTCGATATGATGGAAGAGAAATACGGCAAAGAGATCCTGCTGAAGCTCGAGCACAAGGTTCTGATCATGAACGTGGATATGCTTTGGATGGACCATATCGACGCGATGGACCAGCTCAAGCGCGGCATCGGCCTGCAGGCATACGCGCAGCACGATCCTGTGGTGGCGTACCGCAACCTCGGCTTTGAGATGTTCTCCGAAATGACCACCTCCATCCGCGAAAACACCGTGCAGATGCTGCTTACCACCGAGGTGCGCAACGAAGAAGACGTAAAGCGCAAGCAGACCGTAACGGTCACCGCCACGTCCGGCGGCTCTACCGACGGCAGCGAAAAGACGCAGCCGGTCAAGAAGGGCCAGAAGGTCGGGCGCAACGATCCCTGCCCCTGCGGCAGCGGCAAAAAGTATAAGCACTGCTGCGGCAGATAAGGGGACTATTCTATGAACGGTCAGTATCCATACGGCGATCCATACGGCGGCACGCCGCAGGGCGCAAGCGCACCGCAGTACGGCGGCGGGCTTTCGCGGTTCTTCCGCGCGCCGGAATACCGTGCCCAGCGCACGCTGTTCTTTACCGGCAACCTGCTGGGCGTGGGCTTTCTGGGCTATCTGCTGTTGAGCACGCTGTTTTCGATCGTGCTGCGGCGCGTGCCCGCTGTGAGCGATCTGTACGACAACGAGCCTCTGTATACCTATCTTCTCGATATCCTGTATTCCCTTACCTGCGTGGGGATGCCGTTCCTCGCGGTGTTCGTGCTGCTGAAGCGCACCCGTTTTTATCACGACCTTACGGTGTCCTTCGGCCGCACCTATGAAAACAGCCGGGCGCTCCTGCTCGTGGTCGCGGGGCTCGGCGTCTGCTTCGCGGGCAGCCTTGCCACCAATTATTTCGCCGTTTACGCCAAGAGCGTCGGCTTCGATTTCTATTCGTTCGAACAGGCGCTGGAACCCGAGGCGCTGCCCGAAGGCGCCCTCGGCGTGGCGGTACTGCTGCTGCGCAGCGCCGTTGTGCCCGCCGTTGTGGAAGAATGCGTTTTCCGCGGGGTGATCCTGCAGAGCCTTCGCCGGTTCGGCGACTGGTTCGCCATCGTCTGCACCGCCGTGATGTTCGGCCTTACCCACGCCAATATGACGCAGGTCCCGTTCGCGGTGATCGCCGGCGTGGCGCTCGGCTACTGCGCCGTGGTCACCGGTTCGCTCAGAACGGGCATCGCCGTGCATTTTCTCAACAATCTCGTTTCCGTGATCACCGTTCTGGTACAGAATACCGGCGGCGACGGCGTCGCGCTGATCGTATCCAACGCGGTCATCTACGGCGGCATCGTGCTGGGCGGCATCGCAGTTGCGGTGTATGCGTCCAAAAACCGCTTTTTCCTGCGGCTGCGCCCCGGCGTGTGCGGCAGGATCCGCGCGAAGGGCAGGCTTCTGTTCCTTGCCCCGGCGCTGCTGGTGGCTGTGCTGTGGCTTCTGTGGTACACGCTGAACGATATCATGGCGTTCAACGAATGGGTGGCGGGTCTCCTATGAAACAGATCGAAACCATCGTTTCCCGCGCCAATCCGAAGATCCGGGACGCCGCGGCGCTGCTCGGCGCCCGCGCGCGAAAGGAAACCGGCCTGTTCCTCGTTGAGGGCGCGCGTCTGTGCGCCGACGCGGCGCAGTTCGGCGCACAGGTGCAGACCGTATTCATCACGCCCGACGCCGCAAAAACCTACCCTCGGCAGTTTGAAACCGTTTCCTCCGCCGCGAAAGCCGTTTACTATATCACCGACGCGGTTGCCGAAAAGCTTTCGGATACCGCCTCCAGCCAGAATTTCTTCTGCGTGCTGCGGCGTTCCCGCGCCGACGTAAAACCCGACCCCTCCCGTTTCTACGTGCTGACGGACCGTGTTCAGAACCCCGATAACCTCGGCGCGCTGGCGCGTTCGGCGGAAGCCTTCGGGGCCGCGGGCATGGTCGTCTGCGGCGGGTGCGACCCGTATGCGCCCAAGGCGCTCAGGGCCTCCATGGGGGCGCTGCTGCGCTTCCCGGTGGAGCGGGCCGAAAGCGCCGCCGATGCGCTCGAAGCATTCAGAACGCTCGGCATGCCAGTTTACGCCGCGGTGCTGCATAAAGACGCAAAGGACGTGCGCCGTATTTCTTCCCGTGGCGGCGGCGTGCTGGTGATCGGCAACGAGGGCAGCGGCGCGGGGGAAGACGTGATCGCGAAATGCACCGACCTTGTGATCATCCCGATGGCAGGCCGGGCGGAAAGCCTGAACGCGGCGGCCGCGGGAGCGGTGCTGCTTTGGGAACTGGTGGGGAAATACGCTTCGCCGAATGAATAATGAATGATGAATGACGGATGATGAATAATATGGAAAACATTATCTCATGGCTGCAGCTGAGTTTTCTGTTCGGCGGCAGCGTCGCAGGCGGGAAGCTGCTTCGGAAATACCGCACGGCGGAGGCGATCCTCTCGCTGGATCCCACGCTGCTGACGCACGCGGGTGAGATCACCGGAGCTACCGCGGATAAGCTGCGGCGCGCGCCCGGGTTGCGGGCACGCGCGCAGTCCGTCGCCGCGGTGTGCCGCAATTTCGGCTGGCAGGTGCTCACCCCCGAGAGCAAGTTTTACCCGCAGGAATTCCTGTTTATCAAGGACCCGCCCTACGTTGTGTACGCTTACGGCGATCTTACCTGCCTTACACAGCGGCAAAAGGCCTCCGTGGTGGGTACCCGCAAACCGGCGGACAAGGCCATGGTTGCCGCTTACGATCTGGCGGCGGTATTGTCGCAGAACGGCATCGTTACCGTCAGCGGCGGCGCGCTGGGCATCGACAGCGCCGCCCACGAGGGCGCGCTCACCGCGGCAGGCGGTACGGTATGCATGCTCGGCATGGGGCTGGGGCACCAGTATCTGCCCGAAAAGGCCTTCATGCGCAGGCGCATCGCAAAGCGCGGCGTGCTTCTCAGCGAGATCACGCCGTTTGAAGGGCCTACGCTCGCCACCTTCCCGCGGCGCAACCGGCTGATCGCGGCCATGGCGCCTACGCTCACGGTGATCCAGTCGGACGAGAACGGCGGTTCGATGATCAGCGCCGATTACGCCCGTCAGTACGGCAGGCAGATCTTCGCGCTGAGCCCGGAGGTGTACGCCTCCCCGGGGTGCGAAAAGCTGATCGCAGAGGGCGCCGCAGCGCTCGAAAGCACAGGGCAGCTCACTTCCTTCTACGGCGTCGACCGGGCGGACGACTGGCCGCTGAAAAACGCCGGGAACGTGCCGCCGGTGCTAACGCCCACGAGGTGTACGCTGTCCGAATTCGCGCGGCTCAACGGCGTTGCCGAAGCCGAAGCGTTTCCGCTGTACGAAGAGCTCTGCGGGCGCGACGCCGGCGCAAAACCATTTGAGACGCCCGGCGCGCTCCCGAAAAAACGTTCCCCCGCGGCGAAAAAACAGCCCGCGCCGAAACCGGCTCCCGCGCAGGATTCCTCCGCGCTCCGGGTAAAGATCGCCGACGCAAAGAACCTTTCCGGCGACGAGCGGGCGGTATTCCTCGCGCTGCCGGACGAACCCTGCTATCTGGATGAGCTCGGCGAACGCACCGGCCTTACCGCAGGCGCGCTCAGCACGGCGCTCACGTACCTGGAGCTGATGGGGCTCGCGCAGACCCTGCCGGGCAACATGGCGGGCCTGATGAAGGAACCCCGCTGAATATCCCCGGTATAAAATAAAAAAATAAACACTGAATACAATATTAATCAGCATTAGGAGAATCGAAACATGCAGTCATTGGTGATCGTTGAGTCGCCCGCAAAGGCGAAGACCATAAAAAAGTATCTCGGCCCCGGGTATGAGGTAAAGGCCTCGATGGGTCACGTGCGGGATCTGTATTCCAGCAAACTGAGCGTGGACGTCAAGAATGATTTCGAGCCCAACTATACCGTGATCAAGGGCAAGGAAAAGCTGCTGGCGGAGCTGAAGGCTTTGGCGGATAAGAGCGACCGCATCTATCTCGCAACGGACCCCGACCGCGAGGGCGAGGCCATTTCGTGGCACCTTGCCACCGTTCTCGGGCTGGATATGGACCGTACCGACCGCGTCAAGTTCAACGAGATCAACAAAAGAAGCGTGCTGGCGGGCATCTCGCACCCCGAGAAGATCGATCTGGATCTTGTGAACGCGCAGCAGGCGCGCCGCATCCTTGACCGCCTCGTGGGCTACCGCCTTTCGCCCTTCATCTCGCAGAAGATCCACCGCGGGCTTTCCGCGGGCCGTGTGCAGAGCGTTGCGTTGCGCCTGATCGTGGACAGGGAAGAGGAGATCGCCCGTTTCGTGCCCGAGGAATTCTGGAGCGTTGAGGCCGCCTTCAGCGCGCCGCCCTCCAAGAAGCAGTTCCGGGCCGCCTTTACCGGCGACGAAAAGGGCAAGGTAAAGCTCCTCTGCGAAGCGGACGCAAAGGCTGTGCTCGCGCGGCTCGAGGGCGCGGCGTATACGGTGGCGGACATCAAAAAGGGCGTGCGCAAAAAGCAGCCCTCGCCCCCGTTCATCACCTCCACCCTGCAGCAGGAGGCGTCCCGACAGCTCGGCTTCACCGCCAAGCGCACGATGAAGGTGGCGCAGGAGCTGTATGAAGGTATCGACGTGGAGGGCCACGGCGCCGTGGGTCTCATCACCTATATGCGTACCGATTCGCTTCGCATCAGCGAGGAATCCCGCGCCGAGGGCAGCCGCTTCATCCGCGAGCAGTACGGCGAGAAGTATCTGCCCGAAAAGCCCCGTTATTATAAATCCCGCGCCGGCGCGCAGGACGGCCACGAGGCCATCCGCCCGTCCAACGTGTATATCACGCCCGAGAGCGCGAAGGGTTCTCTCACCTCCGAGCAGTATAAGCTGTATTCGCTGATCTGGCGGCGCTTCCTCGCCAGCCTGATGGCGTCCAGCGTGCAGGATACCGTTAAAACGGATATCCACGCCGTGCGCAACGGCGACGAGAGCCGCTACTGCGTGTTCAGCGCCAGCGGCTATACCGTGCGGTTCGACGGTTATACCGCCCTGTACGACAACACCGCCGACGACGAAGAGAGCAGCTCCGGCCTGCCGGAGCTCACCGCGGGCGCGCTCCTGAAGCTGCGCGACCTGAAGGACGAGCAGCACTTCACCCAGCCGCCGATGCGCTATACCGAGGCGTCGCTCATCAAAACGCTCGAAGAAACGGGCGTGGGCCGCCCCAGCACCTACGCCACGATCCTCTCCACCATTCTGGACCGCGACTACGTGGTGCGCGAATCCAAAAAGACGCTGAAGCCCACGGAGCTCGGCACCGCCATCACCACGCTCTTAAAGGATAAATTCCCCAAGATCGTCAATACGAAATTCACCGCCGCCATGGAATCGGATTTCGATAAGATCGAGGCGGGCGGCTACGACTACACCAAGATGCTGCACACCTTCTACGACGAGTTCGAAGATACGCTGCAGAAGGCGAAATCCAGCATGGAGGGCGTAAAGATCAGCCTTGAGGCCGATAAAACCGATATCCCCTGCGAGAAGTGCGGGGCCAACATGGTGGTCAAGGTGAGCCGCTACGGCAAATTCTTCGCCTGCCCCAATTATCCCGAATGCAAATTCACCAAGCCCTTCGTTACCAACACCACCGGCGTATGCCCCGAATGCGGCGGCGCCGTGATCGGCAAAAAGAGCAAAAAGGGCCACGCCTTCTTCGGCTGCTCCAATTACCCGAACTGTAAATTCATGACGTGGGATAAGCCGCTCGAAGAAAAATGCCCCAAATGCGGTTCCACTCTGTTCAAGAGCCGCGGCGGCAAGGTGCACTGCCTCAAAGAGGGCTGCGGCTACGAGGCCGCCAGGGGCAAAAAAGATGAATGATCCCGTCACCGTGATCGGCGGCGGCTTCGCCGGGTGCGAAGCTGCGCTGCAGCTGGCAAAGCGCGGGATCCCCGTGCGGCTTTGCGAAATGAAGCCCAAACGGTTCTCGCCCGCCCATAAGAGCGAAAACCTGTGTGAGCTGGTGTGTTCCAACTCGTTCAAAGCCGCGCGTGTCGAGAGCGCCGCGGGTTTGCTGAAAGCCGAAATGGAGCTTCTGGGCAGCGTGTGCGTCAGGTGCGCCAAAGCGACCTCCGTACCCGCAGGCGGCGCGCTGGCCGTGGACCGTGATCTGTTCAGCGCGGCCGTGACCGAAGCGGTGAAAAGCGAGCCGCTGATCGAAACGGTGCGCGAAGAGTGTACGCGCGTTCCCCGCGCGGGCACGGTGATCGTGGCGGCGGGGCCGCTCGCGAGCGCTGCCCTCTCCGCCGATATCGGCGCGCTGTGCGGCGAACCCCTCAGCTTTTTCGACGCCGCCGCGCCCATCGTTACCGCCGAGAGCGTGGATATGACCCGGGCGTTCACCCAGAGCCGCTACGAAAAGGGCGGCGACGACTATGTGAACTGCCCGATGAACAAAGAGGAGTACGAGCCGTTTTACGGTGCGCTCGTTTCCGCCGAAACCGTGATCCTGCACGATTTTGAAAAGAACGGGATCTACGAGGGCTGCATGCCGATCGAGGTGATGGCGAAGCGCGGCGAGAACACGATCCGCTTCGGCCCGATGAAGCCCGTGGGCCTCCGGGACCCCGCCACCGGACACCGCCCGTGGGCGGTGCTGCAGCTGCGCAAAGAGAACGCCGCCGGAACGCTTTTTAATCTGGTGGGGTTCCAGACCAACCTGAAATTCGGCGAGCAGCAGCGGGTGTTCTCGATGATCCCGGCGCTTGCAAACGCCGAGTTCGTGCGGTACGGCGTGATGCACCGCAACACCTTTCTGAAATCTCCCGGGCTTCTCACGCCCGCGTTCAACATGATCGAACGCCCCGATATCTTCTTTGCGGGGCAGATCACCGGCGTGGAGGGATATATGGAATCCGCCGCCGCCGGTATCCTCGCCGGTATCAACGCCGCGAACCGTTTGCAGGGCAAACCGCCCTTTATCCCGCCCGAAACCGCGATGCTCGGCGCGCTTTCCCGCTATGTCGCCGATACGTCAAACAAAGATTTTCAGCCGATGGGCGCCGCCATGGGGCTCCTGCCGCCGCTGCCGGACCGCGTGCGCGACAAACGCCTACGCTACGCAAAACTGGCGGAGCGCGCCCTGAAAGATCTGGCGGAGTATATTCAAAACGAAAGCATATCCAAATGAATGATGAACAATGAAAAACCTCGAACAAAAGCTTCACTATCATTTTAAAGATCCCGCTCTTCTGGAGCTTGCGCTCACGCACTCGTCCTTCGCCAACGAAAAGAGCTCCCACCGCAATAACGAGCGGCTGGAGTTCCTGGGCGATTCGGTGCTGGGCTTCATCACCGCGGAGTATCTGTACGGCGCGCTTCCCGGCACGCCGGAAGGGGAGCTCACCAAACTTCGCGCCGCCGCCGTGTGCGAAAAGTCGCTGGCCGTGTTCGCGCGCGAGCTGGAGCTCGGCCAATACCTGCGGCTGGGCAAGGGCGAGCTTATGAGCGGCGGGGCCGACCGCCCCAGCATCCTTTCGGACGCGTTTGAAAGCGTGATCGCCGCCATCTATCTGGACGGCGGCATAAACGCCGCCCGCGCGTTCGTGCTGCGCTTCATCAAAACGGCGCAGACGGACGTCGCCTCAGTCACCGATTACAAGACCCGCCTGCAGGAGATCGTGCAGCAGAATCCCGACGAGCATCTGAGCTATGTCCTCGCCGCCGAGGCGGGGCCGGACCACGATAAAACCTTCACCGTGGAGGTCTATCTCAACTCCAACTGCATCGCCACAGGCGAGGGGCACTCCAAAAAGAAGGCCGAACAGGACGCGGCGCGCAAGGCGCTGGAGCTGATGGGTGTGCGGCTGTGAAGCACGTGAACGTCAGCCTGTTCGTACCGCATCTCGGCTGCCCCCACCGCTGCGTGTTCTGCGACCAGACCGCCATTTCCGGCGCGGGAAGGCCGATCACGAAGGAAGAGATCGTTTCCGCCTGCGAAACCGCGATGCGCACGCCGCACGACAAAGAGAACGCCGAGATCGCCTTTTTCGGCGGCAGCTTCACCGCGGTGGACCGGTCGGTCCAGCGGATGTGCCTCGAGGCCGCCGCGCCGTATCTCGGTACCGGTTTCTCCGGGATCCGCATCTCCACCCGTCCGGACGCCGTTGACGACGATACCCTCTGTTTCCTGAAGCGGTACGGCGTTACCGCGATCGAGCTGGGCGCGCAGAGCATGGATAACGCCGTGCTCGCCTTGAACGGGCGCGGCCACACCGCCGAAGACACCGTGAACGCCGCAAAGCGCGTGAAGGCCGCGGGCTTTTCACTGGGCCTGCAGATGATGACCGGCCTGCCGGGTTCCTCCGATGAAACCGATAAAGCCACCGCCCGCCGATTCGTCGAACTGCGCCCCGGTACGGTGCGCGTTTACCCCACCGTTGTACTGAAAAACACCGCGCTTGCCCGCATGTACGAAGCGGGGGAATATACGCCCCCAACGCTCGAACAGAGCGTAAACCTGTGCGCGGCGCTGCTGCTGACGTTCCATGAGGCAAATATCCCCGTGATCCGTCTGGGGCTGCACTCCGGCGGGAACGTGGATGAAAACTACGTGGCGGGGCCGTATCATCCCGCGTTCCGCGAAAAGTGCGAAGCGGTGATATACAAGCAGAAGATCTCCGCTCTTCTCTCGGATAAACCTCCCGGCGCGTATACGCTGCTCGTTTCTCCGGGCCACGCCTCGAAGACCGCCGGACAGAAACGCTCCAATCTCACCTTCTTTGAACAGCAGGGCTTCCGCCTCAGAATCGTTGAAACCCCGGGCGTCGGGCCCTTTGAATTAAGGATCATCGATCAATAATAAACGATAAAAAACTAATCACCGGCCACTAGCCACTAGCCACTGGCCACTAGCCACTAGCCACTGGCCACTGGCCACTAATCACTAGCCACTAGCCACTGGCCACTGGCCACTAATCACTAGCCACTGGCCACTGGCCACCGGCCACTATAATTCCGCATTCCGCATTCCGAATTCCGAATTATCTCTTCCCTCCGCTCTATTATTCACTTCCAGAAAGGTTCACTATGTACTTAAAGGCTTTGGAAATTCAGGGCTTCAAGTCCTTCCCCGATAAAACCGTGCTCACGTTCGAGCACGGCATCACCGGCGTCGTCGGGCCCAACGGCAGCGGCAAGTCCAACATCGCGGACGCCGTTCGCTGGGTGCTGGGCGAAAAGAGCACGAAACAGCTGCGCGGCTCCAAAATGGAAGACGTGATCTTCTCCGGCACCGCCTCCCGCCGCCCGCAGGGCTTCGCGGAGGTCACGCTGCGGCTGGATAATTCCGACGGCGCGCTGCCCAACCCCGAAAAGGAGGTCAGCGTCACCCGCCGCTACTACCGCTCCGGCGACAGCGGCTATCTCATCAACGGCAAGGCCGCACGTCTCAAAGACGTGGACGAGCTTTTTATGGATACCGGCCTCGGGCGAGACGGCTACTCCATGGTCAGCCAGGGCAAGGTGGACGAGCTCGTGAGCGCCAAGAGCGAGAACCGGCGCGAAATGTTTGAGGAAGCCGCCGGTATCTCCCATTACCGTTACCGCCGTGCGGACGCCAACAAGCGCCTTGCTCAGACCGAAGAAAACCTCGTCCGCCTCAGAGATATCGTGGCGGAGCTCAAATCCCGCGTCGGCCCGCTCGAAAAGCAGAGCATCAAGGCGCAGCAGTTCCTGCTGCTGGCCGCCGAACGCAAGGAGCTGCAGATCGGCATGTGGCTGCGCACGCTGGACCGTTCCGCCTCGATGATCCGCGAGCAGGCGAACAGGCTCGATATCGCCCGCGCGCAGTACGACGACGTCTGCCGCGAGCTGGAGCGCCTTTCCGACGAGATCGACAGCGCCGCCGAAGAGATCCGCGAAATAAACGTTTCCATCGAGCGCCTGCGCGCCCAGAACGCCTCCCTCGAAGAGGAGGCCGCGGGGTTCGAGGCGCAGTCCGCCGTGCTGAAAAACAGCGTGGAACACAACGTTGAGACCGCCGCCCGCATCAACGCGGATATCGCTTTGCAGGACGAGGCGCTGCGTCAGGCGGACGAAGAGAAAGAGGGCGTGATCGCCCGTATCGCCGCGCTGGACGAAGAGATCTCCGGGCTGCAGACGAACCTTTCCGCCCTCACGGCGGATATGGCGGGCCTCAAGAGCCGGGATGAGTCGTATTCCGACGAATATAACCGCAAAAACGAAGCGCTGGCAGGCGTCGTGAGCGAGATATCCAACGTGCAGATCGAAAAGAGCGCCGCCGCCTCTTCTGTGGAAGAGATCAGAAAGCGCGCTTCCGAGATCGAAGGCTCGGTACGGCAGCGCAAGGACCAGATCGCCGAGCTGCGCCGTCAGCGCGAAGAGGAACAGCAAAAGCTTGACGCCGCCGCGGGAGGGCTCACCAGCCTCGTCAATATGCGCTCCGGCGTGGGCCTGCTGTTGAAGAAGAATCAGGAAAAGCTGAGCGATAAAAAGCAGATCCTCGAAAATAAGCAGCTCGAGCTGCTCTCCGCGCGGCAGCGCCTCAAATTCCTTGAAGACACCGAAAAGAACATGGAGGGCTATCAGGGCAGCGTAAAGGCCGTGATGCGCGAGAAATCCCACGGCACGCTCCGGGGCATCCGCGGCACGGTGTTCCAGCTCATCGAGGTGCCAGAAGCCTATACCACCGCCATCGAAACGGCGCTGGGGGCCGCGGTGCAGAACATCGTAACCGAAACCGAAAACGACGCCAAGCGCGCCATCAACACCTTAAAAAACCTCGGCGCGGGCCGCGCCACCTTCCTGCCGATGAACGCGGTCAAGGGACGCTCGCTCGAAGAAAAAGGGCTCGAAGATATGTTCGGCTTCGTCGGCGTCGCCAGCGACCTGATCAGCTACGATCCCCAGTACGAAAACGTGATATCGTCGTTGCTCGGGCGCACCGCCGTCAGCGAAGATCTCGATACCGCGGTCACCATCGCCAAAAAGTACGGCTACCGCTTCAAGATCGTCACGCTGGACGGTCAGGTGGTGAACGCGGGCGGCTCCATGACCGGCGGCTCCCGCATCAGCTCCGCAGGGTTCTTCACCCGCAAGAGCGAAATGGACAAGCTGCGCGCCCAGACCGAAAAGGCCGCCAAAGAGCTGGAGCTGCTGAATGCGGACGTGAAAACCGCAGTGGAGGCGGTATCGAAGGCCGAGGCGCAGTTCGAAGGCGTCACCGCCGAGATCATGCAGGGCACCGAGCTCAAAACCGGCGCCGAAAGCGCGCTCGCCCTCACCGATTCCAAAATAGCCGAAAGCGAGCAGACCGCCGCCGCGCTCCTTGCCGAGCTGGGCGCCGCGTCGTCCCGCATCGCCGCGGCTGAAGAGGCGATCAAACGCGCGGACAAAAAGCTTGCCGCCCTCGCCGAACAGAAGAGCGCCGCCGAAAAAGAGCTCGCCGAGCTCACCGGCGGGCACGACGAGATGCTCTCCCGGCGCGAGGCCATCAGCGAAGAAATGGCGCAGGTCAACGTGAGCGTCGTCGCCTGCATTCAGGAAAAACAGGCCAAGGAGGAGCAGCTCGCCGATTTCGAGAAGCGCAAGTCCGGCTTTACCGCCCGCAAACAGGAACTGGCGCGGGAGCTGGGCGATCTGGACGCGAAAAACGCCGAACTGCTCGCCGAAAGCGAAAAGGCCGAGGGCGCGGCGAAGGCGCTGCGCGACCGGCTGAACGAAAACGTATCCTCCATCGGCAAGCTGATCGGCAGGCGCGAAAGCTGCGAAAAGGCGCAGACCGACGCCCGCGACGCCGAAAAACAGAAAAACGAAGATAAAGAAAAGCTCTCGGCCGAAACCGTGCGCCTTGAAGAGCGCAAGCTCAGTCTGGAGCGCGACGCCGAAGAGACCGAGCGCAAGCTGTACGAGGAATACGGCCTTACCCGGCGCGAGGCAGCCGAGATCGCATCTCCCATCGAAAACGTGACGGCGGCGGGCAAGCGGCTCAGCGAGCTGCGCGCGCAGATCAAGGCGCTGGGCAACGTGAACGTCTCCGCCATCGACGAATACAAAGAGGTATCGCAGCGGTACGAGTTCCTTTCCGGCCAGGTGGAGGACGTTGAAAAATCCAAAAAAGAGCTCGAAAAGATGATAAAGGAGCTCACCGAGAAGATGAGCGAGCTGTTTCTGGACCGCTTCAACGCCATCAACAGTAATTTCCGCCAGACCTTTACCGAGCTGTTTTCCGGCGGCGCCGCGGAGCTCGTGCTCGAGGACGAGAACGATATCCTTGAATGCCCCATCAATATCAGGGCGCAGCCGCCGGGCAAGAACGTGCGCAATATCAGCCTGCTTTCGGGCGGCGAGAAGGGCCTCACCGCCGTGGCGCTTCTGTTCGCCATCTTAAAGGTGCGCCCCGCGCCGTTCTGCATCTTCGACGAGGTCGAGGCCGCGCTGGACGACGTGAACGTGGTTCGTTACGCGCAGTACGTGCGCATGATGACCGGCAATACCCAGTTCATTCTGATCACCCACCGCCGCGGCACCATGGAAGAGGCCGATATCCTCTACGGCGTCACCATGGCGGAAAAGGGCGTTTCAAAGCTGTTGGAGCTCAACACCGCGCAGCTCGTGGAACAGTTGAAGCTGGATGAATGATGAAAAACTTTAATATAATTCCGCATTCCGCATTCCGCATTCCGAATTGAACCGGATCCCCCGCAGGAGGTATTTATGTCAATTTTCAGTAAGATCAACTTCGGTTTATCCAAAACCAGAAACAAAATGTCCGGCGCCATCGACGATATGCTCGATTCGTTCGATTCCTTTGAAGAAGATCTCTATACCGAGCTGGAAGAGATCCTCGTGATGGGCGACGTGGGCGTGAACACCGCCGTGCAGGTGGTGGAAGAGCTCAAAGAGCGCGTGAAGAGCGAAAAGATCAAAAAGACTTCCGAAGTCAAAAAGGAGCTCGAAAACATCATCGCCGACCTGCTCTACGGCGGCGAGGATATGGGGCTGATCACGATCCCCTCGGTCATCCTGATGATCGGCGTGAACGGCGCGGGCAAGACCACCACCATCGGCAAGCTCGCCGCCATGTACAAAGCGCAGGGCAAAAAGGTGATATTGGGCGCGGCGGATACCTTCCGTGCGGCCGCCATCGACCAGCTCGACGTATGGGCGCAGCGCGCCGGGGTGGATATCGTGAAGCACAAAGAGGGGGCGGACCCCGCCGCCGTGGTGTACGATACCATTCAGGCAGGCATCGCCCGCAACTGCGATATCATCATCCTCGATACCGCCGGACGTCTGCACAACAAAAAGCATCTGATGGAAGAGCTCGCCAAGATCTTCCGCGTGATGGATAAAGAGCTGCCGTACGCGGACCGCGAGGTGCTTCTGGTGCTGGACGCGGTCACCGGGCAGAACGCCGTGAACCAGGCGCGCGAATTCGCCGGCGTTACCGAGCTTACCGGCATCGTGCTCACCAAGCTGGACGGCACCGCCCGCGGCGGCGTGGTGCTCTCGATCAAAAACGACCTGAAGATCCCCGTGAAATTCATCGGCGTCGGCGAGGGGCTGGACGATCTGCAGCCCTTCGATCCCGCGGCGTTCGCAAAGAGCCTGTTTGAAGAAGGCACGAAGAAGGAGAATGAAGATGAAAACACCCTTGAAGAACTCATCAACAGCGAAGAGTACCAAAACTACGTCCCGGCGCAGGAAGAGGATAACGAAGAGCTTGAAGCTTTTGCGCAGGCCGCTGGAGAATTACTCTCAGAGATATATGGCGAGTCTGAAGGGGAAGTGGATGGCGCAGCTGACGAGGGACAGAAAGACAAGTCTGCTGCCGTCGCGCAAGCAGAAGGCGCTGAAGAAGCAGCAGAAGAAACAGACGAAAGCGGTGCTGAAGTATCAGAAGAAGGGCAGGAGCCCGATGGCGGCGATGATGAAAGCGCAGATCATGCGGCCGAAGCGTCGCCGGATATCACGGTGACCGAAAGCACGGTCGAAGCGCCCGTTGTTGAAGAACCCGTTATTGAAGAGCCTGTTATCGAAGAGCCCGTTATCGAAGAGCCCGTTACCGAGGAGCCCGTTATCGAAGAGCCCGTTGTCGAAGAGCCCGTTATCGAGGAACCCGTTGTTGAAGAACCCGTTGTTGAAGAGCCCGTTGTCGAAGAACCCGTTGTTGAGGAACCCGTGATCGAAACGCCCGCGCCGCAGCCCGCGCCGCAGCCCGCTCCGCAGCCGGAAGAACCCAAGAAGAAAGAGCGCAAAGGCTTCTTCGGCCTGTTCCGCAGAGGCTAAAAAAAGGAAAGTATTATGGATTTTCTGATTGCAAGCCACAATATGAAAAAGCGCGAGGAGCTGCAGCGCATCCTCGCCCCGCTCGGCGTCAGCGTGTATCTCGATTTCGAGTGCGGCGTGATCCTGAACGAGGTGATCGAGGATGGCGCCACCTTCGCCGAAAACGCGCTCAAAAAGGCGCGCTCCGCGTGCGCGGACAGCATGATGCCCTGCATCGCGGACGATTCCGGCCTTTGCATCGACGCGCTCGGCGGCCGCCCCGGCGTGTATTCCGCCCGCTTCATGGGCGAGGATACGCCCTATCCCGAAAAGATCGCGGCGCTGCTCGAAGAAATGAAGGACGTGCCGGAGGAACAGCGCACCGCCCGTTTCGTGAGCAATATCGCGGTGGTGTTCCCCGACGGGCGGCATTTCATCGCCGAGGGCAGGGTCGAGGGCAGGATCGGCCACGAAATGCGCGGCAATAACGGCTTCGGGTACGACCCCATCTTTTACGTGGGAGACCGCAGCTTCGCCGAGTTCTCCCCCGAAGAGAAGGACGCCGTCAGCCACCGCGGCAACGCGATCCGTAAGGCTGCCGAAATGTTAAAAGAGTATATATGAACAAAAAAGACTGATACAGGGGACGGTTCTCTGTATCAGAGATCAGTTTATTAAAACATGAAAGACAGCTTCGATACAGAGAACCGTCCCCTGTATCACACAAGGTGATTTAGTATGACAAGCAAAGAACGCGCCGCTCTGCGCGCGCAGGCAAACAGCCTTGACGTGCTCTTCCACGTGGGCAAGGGCGGCGTCGGCGATACGCTGATCGCCCAAACGGACGACGCCCTGCGTGCCAGAGAGCTGATCAAACTGAAAGTGCTCACCGAGACCTCTCCCGTTTCGGTGCGCGAGGCCGCGGATGAACTTGCCGCCGCCACGAACGCCGAGGTGGTGCAGGTGATCGGCGGCGTGATGGTGCTCTACCGGTATAACCCCGAGCTGCACAAGCCCGAAAAAAAGCCGGTGAAAAACACCTCCACCGAAAAAAAGTATACCCGCCCCAAAAAGAAATCCCCGTTTGAAGACAAAAAGGGGAGAAGCAAGCTCATAAAGAAGAAGGAACCCGCGAAAAGGGGTAAAGTTCGGAATTCGGAATAAACCGTTCCGGATCTCAAAACTCCTAAACTTTAACCGGGGTGTTTACCATGGATGATTTTGATATTTCCGCTCTCTGGGCGGACGTGCGCGCGCGGCTTTCGGATTACCGCTTTTACCATTCGCAGTGCGTTGCCGAGTGCGCCAAAAAGCTCGCCGCTCAATACGGCTGGGACGAAGAAAAGGCCTACGTCGCGGGCGCGGGGCACGATATCATGAAGGAGCAGTCCCGGCGCGCAGCTCCGGCGTATCTCGCCGAAAACGGCGTAGCGCTCACTCCGCTGGAGCTCAGATGCCCCAAGCTCTGGCACGCCATGGCGGGGGAGATCTACCTCAGGCAGACCTATTCGCTGCCGGAGGATATCCTGCAGGCGGTGCGCTGGCACACCACCGGGCGCGAAAACATGACGCTGCCCGAAAAGATACTGTTCGTTGCGGATTTTATCTCGGACGACCGCGATTATCCCGGCGTGGACGAGATGCGCGTGCGCGCGCGGCAGAGCCTTGAAAGCGCGATGGAAGAGGGCCTTCGCTTCACCATAGAAGACCTCGCGAAAGACTGCAAGCCCATCCATCCGGATACCCTCGCGGCGTACAATGAAATACTGATTCAGTGATCAGTGGCCAGTGGCCACTAGTCACTAGTCACTAACAGAAAGGATATATAATATGAACCCCAAAATCATCACCGCCGTAAAGGCGCTGGACAAGAAAAAAGCCCTTGACATCAAGGCCCTGAAGGTAGAAGATCTCACCATCGTCACCGAGGCGTTTGTGATCGCCGCCGGTACCTCCTCCACGCACGTAAGAAGCCTTGCGGACGAGGTGGAATATCAGATGAAGCTGGCGGGCTTCGAGCCCCGTCAGATCGAGGGCAAGGCCACCGGCTGGATCCTGCTCGATTATCACGACGTGATCATCCACATTTTCACGCCCGATCAGCGCGAGCACTACAACCTCGAAAAGCTCTGGGCGGACGGCGAAGAGATGGATCTTTCAGAGATCGTTACCGAAGACTGACACGCACGCGTCTTGTTTTTCCCGCATAGAATAAAGAAGCGACGACGCAGCGACATGCGCCGGAGTATATCCCCATTTGTCGGCGGAGCGCAGCCAATCAGCGGGACGGTTCCCTGATTTACCGCGCTGTTTGTTTCCTGTTTGCTTTTTCTTACGCAAATACGTGTTTGCCGATTCCGGTCAATCCGGGAACCGTCTCCGTCTGATTTGCGGACGGTTGTGCAATTAAAAAATGAGAGTCAATCAAGGAACCGTCCCCTGATTGATTGATACAGGAGTGGTTTTCTTGGTAATCAATATCAACGGTATCGAAACCAATTATCTTGCTTTGGGTACGCCTTCCGATACCGCCGTGGTCATGCTCCACGGCTGGGCGTCCAACAGCGAGCTGTTCCGGGCAAGCGCAATGCCCGTGAGCGAAAAATACTACGTGCTCGCGCCCGATTTCCCGGGCAACGGCGTCACGCCGGAGCCGCCGGGCGAGTGGAATGTGGACGATTACGTGGATTTCACGATCGGCTTTATAAAGAGTTTCAATATAAAAAAAGCGATCCTGCTGGGGCATTCCTTCGGCGGGCGCGTGATCATCAAAATGGCGAACCGCACCGATCTGCCCTTTGAAATAGAAAAGCTGATCCTTGTGGATTCCGCCGGCATCCGTCCCGAAAAAACGGCGGAGCAGCTGCAGAAAGAAAAGGTCATGAAGTTCGGCAAAAAGCTGCTTGCCGGTTCGCCGAAGCTGCTCGATAAGATGCAGAGCAGGGTTGGCTCCGCGGATTACCGCGCCGCTTCGCCCTTGATGCGCAAGATCCTTGTGAACACCGTCAACGAAGATCTTGAACCCCTTCTGCCGTCGATCCCGTATTCCACGCTGCTCATCTGGGGCACGCTCGATACCGCCACCCCGATCTCGGACGCCGAAAAGATGGAGCGCCTGATCCCGGACGCGGGACTGGCCCGCATGGAGGGCTGCACCCACTTCTCCTTCCTCGACAACCCGGTGCTCTACAACGCGATCCTCGCGTCCTTCCTTAAGTTGTGAGGCTTCAGATTTCAGTTTGTCGCGCGGTGTGCGCCAATGGAAAATTAAAAATTAATAATTAACAATTAACAATTGATGAAGGGTGCGGATCGCCGGTGGCGATCTCTGTGGCGTAAGCCACAGAAGCACCGACCGAACCGACAGGTGAGAATCTGCCCTTACCCGATTATACTCATCGGATAAGCAGGTTTTTCCTTCTCTTATAAAGCTTTTTTATATAATCAAAACGCGCAGCGTTTTCCGAAATTGTTAATTGTTCTTTGTTAATTGTTAATTGAACAGCGTGCCAAATTCCAATCGGTTCACCAAACTCCTCACTCCTCACTTCTGATTATCCCTGACCCAAAGGAGGTTATATCCGTGTCCCCATACCTTCAAATCCTATACGGCGCGCTGGTGCTCGTCTCCTTCTGGAGCGTGCTGCGCAGTATGATCTTCAACCTGCACATGTTCCAGCTCAACGGCTACCGCGCCTCCACGCACTTCGGCTGGATGGCCAAAAACGCCCGGCACTATCTGATGGAGCTGATCGTTTTCGTGCTGTCGTTCGCGGGCTTTTGCCCCACCGAGCCGCTGATGGGCTTTTCCGCCGCGGCGCTGCTGGCGGCGGTAACGGGCCTCATCTTCTCCAACCGCAGCCGCACCGCCAAAAAGCCGCTGGTGTACACGGCGCGCGTCAAGCGCATGATCGTCACCTTTCTGGTGCTGTGCGCGGCGGCGCTGGCGGGCTCGTTCGTTCTGCTCGCGGGCGCGCATAAGCACTTCGCGTTTATGGTGATCGGCCTGTTCGACGCGCTTGTGCCGTTCACGGTGCTGATCGCGAACCTCATAAATCAGCCGATGGAAAAGTGCGTCAACGCCCGCTATACCCGGCAGGCGAAGAACCTGCTGAAGGCGAGCCCCGATCTTAAGATCGTGGGCATCACGGGCAGCTACGGCAAAACCGGCGTCAAGTTTTATCTTTACACCATCCTGCGCGCGTGGACGGATACCCTCGTCACTCCGGCGAGCTTCAACACCCCGATGGGCATCGTGAAGACCGTGCGCGGCGGGCTCAGGTCTTACCACAAGGTGTTTCTGTGCGAGATGGGCGCAAAATGGGTTGGGGATATCAAAGAGCTGTGCGATATCGTGCATCCCACCTGCGGTATCATCACCGCGCTGGGCGACCAGCATCTGGAATCCTTCGGTTCGGTTGAGAACATCATCAAAACCAAATACGAGCTGGCGGATTCCCTTCCCGAAAACGCGCCGCTGTACGTCAACTGGGATAACGACCGCATCCGCGCCAACCCCCCGAAGCACAGCTATATCAAATACGGCACGCGCGAGGACTGCGACTGGCGCGCCTTCGATATCGTTCCCGGCCCCACCGGCACCGCGTTCAAGGTGAAAGCGCCGAACGGCACGGTCACGCAGTTCGATACCAAACTGCTCGGCGGCCATATCGTGATCAACATTACCGGCGCCATCGCCTGCGCGGCGGGCCTCGGCATGCCTGTGGAGGCTATGCGCCTGTATGTGCGCCGCATCGAGGCGGTGCCCCACCGTATGCAGCTGGTGGATAAGGGAACGTGCACCATCATCGACGACGCGTTCAATTCCAACCCCGCGGGCTGCAAGGCGGCGCTCGACACCCTTTCGGGCATGGACGGCTGCCGCATCCTGATCACCCCCGGCATGGTGGAGCTGGGCGAAAAAGAGTTTGAGCTCAATTTCGAGTTCGGCAAACAGGCCGCAGAGGCGTGCGACCGCATCGTGCTGATCGGCGCGAAACAGACCGAGCCCATCCGAAAGGGCGTGAATGAAGCGGGTTTCCCCGAAGATAAACTCTGGGTCGAAGAGGATTTCTCAGAGGCCATCAAAAAGGTTTACGCCCTGCCCACCGAAAAGAAAAAGATCATTTTGCTCGAAAACGATCTGCCGGATAACTATTAAGGAGGCTGCCCTATGAAAATCAAGCTGTGCGTGCTGTTCGGCGGCAAGAGCGTGGAGCACGAGGTGAGCGTCATTTCGGCGCTGCAGGCCGTGGCTTCGCTCGATCAGACCAAATACGAGATCATCCCGGTGTATATCACCAAGGATAACGAGTTTTACACCTCCTTTGAGTGCTCCTGCATCGAAGAATATAAAAACATTCCCGCGCTCATCAAAAAGAGCGAGCGCTGCACCCTGCTCAATACCGACGGCAAGGTCTATCTGATGCGCACGGGCGGCAGGGGCAAGAGCGCCGTCATCTCCGAGATCGACGTGGCCTTTCCCATCGTGCACGGCACCAACGTGGAGGACGGCACCCTGCAGGGGTACCTGAAAACGCTGGGCCTGCCCTTCGTGGGGTGCGACGTCACCGCCAGCGCCGTGGGCATGGATAAATACGTGATGAAAACCGTGCTGAAAGATAACGGCGTGCCGGTGCTCGACTGCGTCCGTTTCTTCCTCTCCGATTTCGCCGATCCCGACGCGATCGTGAAGAAGTGTGAAGAAAAAATCGGCTACCCGGTCATCGTAAAGCCGGTCAACCTCGGCTCCTCCGTGGGCATCAGCGTGGCGCACAACGCCGCAGAACTATATACGAGCGTGGAGGACGCCTTCAAATTCGCCTCCGTCATCCTGTGCGAGCGCGCGATCACGCAGCTCAAAGAGGTCAACTGCTCGGTGCTCGGCGATACCGACCGCGCCGAGGCCAGCGAGTGCGAAAGCCCCGCCAAGAGCGACGAGATCCTGAGCTACGAAAACAAATACCTGCAGGGAGGCGGCGGCAGCAAGGGCGCCAAGGGCGGCAAGACCGGCGGCGCAAGCAAGGGCATGGCGAGCCTCGCCCGCAAGATCCCGGCGGATATCCCGGATGAACAGCGCACGCTGATCCGCGAAATGGCGGTCAAGGCCTTCAAGGTGCTGGGCTGCAACGGCGTATCGCGCATCGATTTCATGATCGACCAGGCCACGAACGAGGTGTATCTCAACGAGATCAACACCATCCCCGGGTCTCTCGCGTTCTATCTGTGGGAGCCGCTGGGCGTTCACTATAAAGACCTTTTGGACCGCATGATCGAGCTTGCCCTCAAACGCAAGCGCGAAGAGGACAGCATCGTGTTCTCGTTTGAAACCAACCTGCTCAACATGGACCGCTCCTTCGGGGGGGCTAAGGGAAGCAAGACGGGAAAGGTTTAATGAATTCGGAATGCGGAATTCGGAATGCGGAATTATTAATTTGAAGTGTATTTCAAAACTGTTGCGATAACCGGGTATATCCAGATCCATTCCGCTTTCTGAATCATTCCGATCTGAAATCAGATCGTGGTTTATCACTGTGACGCCGCAAACAACCCGGCGTTTCCGGAAACAATTCCGAATTCCGCATTCCGAATTCCGCATTATACAGGTGCATTATGGCAAGATTTATCACCCTTTGTTCTTCTTCCTCCGGCAACGCCGCGTTCGTCGGCACGGGGAATTACGGCGTTCTGATCGACGCCGGCATCAGCGCAAAGCGCATCAAAACCGCGATGACGGACGCCGGGCTCGATCCCGGCTTTATCCGTGCGATTTTTGTAACGCATGAGCACAGCGACCATATTACCGGCCTGCGCGTGCTCGCCTCTCAGCTGGGCGTGCCGGTATACGCTACCCGCGGCACGCTGGCGGGGCTGAACAACCTGCAGATATTGGACGGCAAATTTCATTACGAGCCCATGCTGCCGGGCGGCGTGCGCATCGGCGATATCCGCGTAACGCATTTCCGTACCTCGCACGACAGCAAAGAGAGCTGCGGCTATATCGTTCGCCTGCCGGACCGCACCGTGGGGATCTGCACCGATACCGGCACTCTCACCGACGAAATGCTGCGCGTTCTGTCCGGCTGCGATCTGGTGCTGCTCGAATCGAATTACGACGACGATATGCTTCTCGAGGGCTATTACCCGCCCTATCTCAAGGCCCGCATCCGTTCCGAGTTGGGCCATCTTTCCAATTACGACTGCGCCTCCGCCGCCTGCGCCCTGTACGATCTGGGCGTGCGCCGCTTCGTGCTGGGCCACCTGAGCCGCGAGAACAACCGGCCCGAGATCGCCCTCAACTGCACCCGCACGGCGCTGTCCCGCCTCGGCGCGCAGCCCGGCCGCGATTTCGACCTCCGCGTCGCCCCCGTAGAGGCGATGACGGAATACATCGTGTTTTAGGATTTACTTGGGATTTGTCGCGCGGTTCAATTAACAATTAACAAAGAACAATTAACAATTTTGGAAAACGCTGCGCGTTTTGATTATATAGGGGAACAGCCACAATATCAGAAAACACCTATATAAACCGATGGATTATAATCGGGTAAGGGCGGAGCCCTTCATCAATTGTTAATTGTTAATTTTTAATTTTTCATTGGCGC
>JAFRSZ010000078.1 GCA_017439205.1 Clostridia bacterium | reverse complement strand
CGCGGGAGGGTGTGCTTTCGGCACGGGAGATGCGCCTTGCGGCGCGGGAAAAGTTCATTTTATCAGGAACAGGTTTCCCTTTATATATAACCATTTTCAGAAAATCAACTTTCCCCGATTCCGAAGCAATCTCCCTCCCGTGAGCGCAGCGAACACCCTCCCGCGAGCATTGCGAGCACTCTCCCGCGCCGTATGGCGCACCCTCCCGTTCGCGCATGCGAACATCAAATTACAGTTTATCGCAGAGCGATAAACTGTAATTCTTCGATCAACCGAAAAAACCGACCCTTCCGGGCCGGTTTTTCACATATTGCGATCAGTTCCGTTTTACCGTGAGCGTGCCCTGCTTTACGCTGCCGGGCAGGGTGATCTCGGCCGTGCCGCGCGTGCGCATGAAGCACGGTATCTCTTCGCCGTCCAGCGCCGCCGTAAAGCCATCGGCCTCGCCCAGCGTCACCAGAACCGTGTAGCGGTCGTTTCTGCCGTAATATCTGAACCGGATCTCCGCGCCGTTTTCGTCCGCGCGCTGGCTGTCCGTCCAAACGTCGAAGCCCGTGGTCACGGTGCCGGGCCTGTAGTAAGCGTGCGCCCAGATGCAGATGGGGGAGGAAAGCCCGCCGAAGTTGTGGAACCATCCGCCGCGGCGCGTGCGCACGCCGAAGCACTCGTAGGTGTTGTAAGAGAAGTCGGTCTCATCCTTCCACAGGTCCAGCGCACGCTCGGCGATCGCGAACGCGAAATCCGCCTCGCCCAGGTCCAGCATGGCTTTCCAGATGTACCACTGGTGGCTCATCCACACATTGCCGTTCCAGTAGCCGTCGTCCATATAGTAAGAGGCGGTCATATCCACGGCGGTGAGCCCCGCGCGGCTCCAGAGCTCCCGCGGGTTCTTCAGGTGCCCCAGCAGCCGTTCGGCACGCTCGCCGCGTACCGCGCCCGCAACCAGCGGGTAGATCCCGTCGAAGCCCTTGTTGAAGTTTTCTCCGTCCGGCGTGCGCATCAGGTAGGGCCTTTCGCCCCTGTCGTACATCGTATAGCCGAAGTAGCCGCTCTCTTCGTCCCACGCAAGGTCGTTCAGCGCCCGTTCGGTGCGCGCGATGTCGTTAAGGCAGGTCTGCGCGTCTTCGGCCTTGCCCAGATACCGGGCGACCGCCAGCATGATCTTGCCCGCGATGATCCCGTGCGCCGAGGTCAGGCAGGGGCAGGAATACGCCTCGGCCTTGTTTTCGATCATGGCGACCTGGGCGGGGTAGTCGTCCATGCCGGAGCAGGAGTACCAGTAATCATACGCCGTGAGCAGGCCGTTGCCGAATTTCGCGAACGTGGAGCCGCCGGTGCGCCCCTGCAGGAATTCGTAGTACCGCTTCATTTTCGGGTAGAGCGCGTCCAGCGTATGCTTATCGGGCGTGCGTTTTAACAGCTCGTAGTATTCGGCGAACTGCGTGGGCACCAGCGAGCCGTGCAGCAAAAAGCAGAAATCGGCGTTCGATTCGTCGCAAAGGTAGCTTTCCAGCGCGTAGCGGCAGAGCTCCGGCGCGTATTCCAGCATGCCCATGCCGATGAAGCCGCTGTCCCAGGTGTAAAAGCTGTCCCACCGCTTGCCGGGGGTGTGGTGTACGGTGTTTTCGCCCCGCCGGAACGCCGGGTATACCGTGTTCGTGAGCAGCGTGCTCTTGAGGATGTTCACGCTGAAGGCGTATTTTTCGCCCTCCGGGTTCAGCGTTTCGGTCCCCGCGCGCCGCTTCGCGGCAAGGTAAATGCGCTCATATTCCTCCGCGGCCAGGGGAGAAACGTCCCCCAGCGCGATCACGGCGTATTCGGTGTGCCGCTCGCCCGGCGCGATGAAGATGGATTTCACGGTGGGGTTCACGAAATACCCGTCGTCGCTGTGCTTGCGGCGGAACGAGGCCGTGAAGGTCTCGGTGAGGTCGTCGTAGGTGGGGTCGCCGTTGGAAAGGCGGTTCACCAGCGCGTCCTCGAGGCAGCCGGTATCGAGTTTGCGAAGGCGCGTGCCGGGGTTGTGCGTGATCAGGGTATAGCGGCAGCCCTCATAGGGGTACTGAAGCGTAAAGACGAAAGCGCCGTCTGATTCTTTCTGCGTAAGCTCGGGTCTGCATTCCCGCTTTACCGTGGAAACGCCGAT
Organism: Clostridia bacterium; assembly: GCA_017439205.1. Lineage (GTDB taxonomy): Bacteria > Bacillota > Clostridia > Oscillospirales > Acutalibacteraceae > RUG806. The sequence goes on along the minus strand of JAFRSZ010000078.1, from coordinate 4,218 downwards.
CTTTTCCCCACGGTTTGTTGCCGCCAGAAAATCGAATTCCACGCCCGCCGCGCCGAGGCTCTCGAACACGGGATCGGGGCGGTAGGGCAGCTCGGCGAACGTGAGCGTATCGCTGTGCGGCAGGGTGACCGGCTGCCCGTTCAGGGTGAACAGCGCGTCCCCGGGGGTCACAGTGCGGTATCTCAGCAGCAGCACCGGGTCGGATATGCTGCCGCAGGAGAGTTTATAGCTTACCCGGTCGCCCTTTTCGCAGCCGAAGGGCTTGAGGTTCAGGTATTTCACGTGCGAGTGGTCGCACCGGTCGCCGAGGCCGCAGGCGAGATAAAAGCCGGGATCGCGGAACATGCCCTTGAACATGCCGTCCGGGTTCTCGCCGTCCCACGGGCGGGGCACGGCGTAGGTATATTCACTGTAATCGTTGGCGTTTTTCATCACCGCCCCCGCGGGCAGCGAAAGGCGCACCTCGTCGTAAAACGGGAATTCGAGCGAGGCGAAGAAATTGAGGATGCAGTTCTGCGAAAGGGAGGTGTCGTTCACGTATTCGCAGCGCATCAGGTACGCGTTTTCGCCCATCTTCGAGAAGGAGATATCCGCGTAGAGCCGGTCTTTCCATATCAGCTCGTACCGGTACGCGTAATACGAGAGATCCGGCGCGCATGCCATCAGGTGGTAGTTTGAGGGCACGGTCACGTTGGGCACGGGAACGTTTGCGTTCCATACCGTGGGGTGCACGGTAAAGTCGAACCGCGCGCCGATATCGCCGAGCTGCGCCGGAATATGGGAAAGCCCCATGTATTTTTTGGAATACGGCCCCCAGAGGGGCATTTTTACGGGAGTGTACATCTCTTTTTCCTCTTTATAAAAGCTTTTTCAGCCGCAGTATGTTTTGCCCGTCGCGGTATTCGTAGGTCACCTCGTCCATGGTCTTCTTCACGAGAAAGATGCCGAGGCCGCCGACGGGCCGGTCCTCCGCAGAGGCGGTGATATCCGGTTCTTTTGCCTGCAGCGGGTCAAAGGGTTTGCCTTTGTCGATAAACGTCAGCATCGCCGCCTTCGGTTCGGCCTGCGTTTCAAACCGTACCGTAACGGGGCCCACGCCCGGCGCGTAGGCGTAGCGGGCGATGTTGCTGAAGATCTCGTCGATTGCCACGTCGAACTGCATCACCGCTTTCGGCGGGCAGCCGATCTCCTCCAGCGCGTCGGTCGCGAAGGCCGAGACCTTCGCCGTGTTCTCTATATGCGCTTCTACGGTGATCGCTTTCATATTCTTATCGCTCTCCTCCTGCCGTGGGCCGAGATAATGTACGCAAAGCATCGTAAGGTCGTCAAACTGCTCGGCGTCGCGCACGAAACCGTCTACCGCGCTGCGCACCTGCCGCAGGATCTGCTCCGGCGTCCGGTCTTTCGCGCTGTTGAGCGCGGCCAGCAGGCGATCGCTGCCGAACAGCTCTTTATCGGGATCGGTGGCCTCGGGAACGCCGTCCGTATACAGAAACAGCTTGGTCCCGGGTTCCAGCTTGATCTCATATTCCTTGTATTTCACGCCGTCCATGCCGCCGATCACGAAACCGTGTTTGTCTTTATACAGGGCAAAATCGCCGCTTGGCTGTTTGAGCACCGGATATTCGTGCCCCGCGTTGGCGGCGCGCAGCATGCCGGTGGAAAGCTCGAGAATGCCCGCCCACACCGTTACGAACATCTCCTCGGGGTTGTTCGAGCAGATCGCTTCGTTGGTTTTGGTGAGGATCTCCGCCGGCGACTGGCCGAGCATCGCGCAGCTCTGCAGAATGATCTTTGAAACCATCATAAACAGCGCTGCGGGCACGCCCTTCCCCGATACGTCCGCCATGATGATGCAGAGATGATCGTCGTCCACCAGATAGAAATCGTAGAAATCGCCGCCCACTTCCTTCGCGGGGTCCATCACGGCGTAGATATCGATCTCCGGTTTGTGCGGGAACGGCGGGAAAATGTGCGGCAGCATGGCCGCCTGTATTTTCGTGGCAAGCGCGAGCTCCGTGCCGATGCGCTCATTATCGGCGGTGATGGCGCGGATCTCTTCCAGATGCGCGTCGAGTTCCTTCGCGAGGTCGGATACGTTCCCCGCCAGTTCGCCGATCTCGTTGCGTGGGCTTACCCCGGCAAGGTTTTCAACCACGGCGGCGCTGTCTTTGGTGCTGCGGTACAGGCGGATATTCTTCTGTACCTTTTTCAGCGGACGCAGCACGAAATGGATGATCAGCGCCAGCCAGATCGCCGAGAGCGCCAGTTGGGTGACGATGGCAAGCTTCGCGCCGGTGCGCGTTTTGGCTTCGATATCGTTCATCAGGTCGGTCATGCTGTAGGTCATGCCGAGAAAAACGGACGTATCCCTCAGGTCGCACAGATGCGCGTAGTAATCCACGTAGTCGCCCGCGTCCGCAAGGTGGCTCGATTTCTCTTTTGCGTTCTTCATGGCGAGCTGCTGGTTTTCGTTCACGCCCACCTGATTGCCCAGCGGATAGATTTCTTCAAAGGCTGTGCCGCGCAACGTGCCCTCATCGGCGCCGCTGAACAGGAAAAACTGCCGGTCGTAGGGCTCCGCGGACGCCACGCAGAACAGAAAATCGATGCGGTTCGCGCGCTTTACCTCGTTGATGCGTGTGATCAGCCACGAATAGGCTACCTCCGCGCACAGCGTCTGATCTTCTTCGGGCAGGGCTTCCAGCTCTTCAACGGTCGCGTAACGCAGCAAAAACCCCGGGTGCCGATAGATGATCGTACGGTATTTCCGTTCGGTTTCGGTGCCCGTGCTGAAATCCACGTCGTACTCGATGTCGAGCGAGTCGGCGTGGTCGTACCAGTACTGCAGCAGCCACGTGTACGCCGGGTATTCGGTAACGCACAGCCGTATTTCTTCGCCGATCTGCGCCGCGCGCTGCTCGATCTGCTTTTCAACGGTCCGGCCCGAGAGCCTGCCCTCCGAAAAATAGGTGAGCGCGCCGATCAGCATCACGCTGACGATGAAAATACAGATCACGTTGAAGAGCAGGCTGCCGCCCCGCTTTTTTTTGGTTTTTTCTTTTCGCATGGCTTTCCCCTCTTATCCGCCGGATGCGTTTATTATAACATTATATCACATATTCTCCGATACATCAACCGGATTCTTGAAAACCGTAAAAAAAGGATCGGTACTGACCTGCCAAGTTCAGTATTGTTTTTGTGCGGCGGGAATGATATAATCAATAAAAACCGTTCAGCGGCGGTCCTGTACGCGAAAGAAGACCCTGCCGCGGGGCCGACGTCCCGCGCCGTTATCTTTGCGGCCGCCGAAGGGGGAGATAGAGCAATGGAACAAAAAACGGTTGTGATCACCGGGGCAAGCTCCGGTATCGGCAAGGCGACCGCCGCTCTGTTCGCCGAAAACGGCTTCCGGGTGTACGATCTGAGCCGCAGCGGCGGGAGCACCCAAACCGTGACGCATATATGTGCGGACGTTACGAAGCCTGAAACCCTGCGGGAGGCGATGGCCGCCGTCGTAAACGAAACCGGACGTTTGGACGTTCTGGTATGCTGCGCCGGCATGGGCGTGTCCGGCCCGGTGGAGTTCATCCCCGAGGCGGATATGAAGCGCCAGTTTGAGGTGAACCTTTACGGCACGGTGAACACCGTGCAGGCGGCGCTCCCCTTTATGCGCGAGGCGCGCGCAGGGCGGATCCTGTGCGTGAGCAGCGTGGCCGCGGTGTACGAGATCCCGTTTCAGGCGTACTATTCCGCCTCCAAGGCGGCGATCAACGCTTTCGTATCGGCGCTGCGAAATGAAGTAAAGCCCTTCGGCGTCACCGTAACGGCGGTGATGCCCGGCGATATTTCCACCGGCTTTACGGCGGCGCGGCAAAAGACCGTGCTGGGCGAGGACGTCTATCCCCACGCCCGCACCTCCGTTCAAAAGATGGAAAAGGACGAGATAAACGGCATGCCGCCCGCGGCGGCGGCAAAGCTTATATATAAGCTCGCAAACAAAAAGACCCCCGCGCCGCTGTATACGGTGGGGCTTTCGTATAAGGCGCTGGTGTTCCTGAACCGCCTGTTCCCGGCGTCGCTCGCGAATAAGATCGTGGGCGGGATGTATAAATAAGGGTTATGAAGAGCGGAGAGGCAAATTCCAATGAAATGAATAATTAAAAATTAACAATTAACAATTGATGAAGGGCTCCGCCCTTACCCGATTATACTCAT
>JAFRSZ010000077.1 GCA_017439205.1 Clostridia bacterium | reverse complement strand
GTTCACGGGGCGTCGAGACGCCGCCCCCTACGGGAGGGTATCCCGAACCGCGCGCTAAATTCCAATTTGATCACTCCCTGTTCTTTACCGCAGAAAACTGTTGACGGCGGCGCATTCGCTTTGTATAATGAAATTACCATAAATAAAGAGGAGTGTACCGTATATGTTTCCGAAAAAACCGCCGATGGGCTTCAACACATGGAACACCTTCGCCGAGAACATCAGCGACGAGATGATCCGCGCCACCGCTGACGCGATGGTGGAAAAAGGCCTGCTTGCCGCCGGTTACGAATACCTTGTGATCGACGACTGCTGGAGCGAGCGCCAGCGCGACAAAATCACCGATAAGATCATACCCGACGCGAAGAAATTCCCGAACGGCATGAAGGCCGTATCCGATTACGTGCATTCAAAGGGCCTGAAATTCGGCATGTATTCCTGCGCGGGCGTGCGCACGTGCGCGGACTACCCCGGCTCGTTCGGACACGAGTATCTGGACGCCGAGACCTTCGCCGAATACGGCGCGGATTTTCTGAAATACGACTACTGCTATAAGCCGAAGGACGCCGACGGTCCCCTGCTCTACCGCCGCATGAGCATGGCGCTGCGGTCCTGCGGGCGCGATATCATGCTTTCCGCCTGCAACTGGGGCTGCGACGACGTACACAAATGGATCCGCTCCACCGGCGCGGGCATGTACCGCTCCACCGGCGACATCAACGACAGCTTCGTTTCGTTCCGCGATATCTTTTTGAGCCAGCTCGACAACTACGTATATTCCGCCCCCGGCTGCTTCAACGATATCGATATGCTCACCGTGGGCATGCGCAACCGCGGCAACGTGGCGGCCTCGGGCTGCACCGACGAAGAGTACCGCACAGAATTTGCGCTGTGGTGCATGTTCAGTGCGCCCCTGATGCTGGGCTGCGACGTGAGAAACATCGACGACGTTACGCTCAGGCTGGTCACCAACCCCCTGATGCTGCGCGTGAACCAGGATGAAGAGGCACGCCCGCCCTTCTTCGCGCTGCGCGAGCATAACGACCTTTGCAACGTATACGTGAAGGTGATGAGCAACAACGAGCTTGCCGTTCTGTTCACGAACTTCACCGAAGACGACGGCCGCAGCATGTGGATGCCGCTCGAAAACATCGGGATCCCGGTGACCGCGGGCAAGGGCCTGCACCTGACCGACGTATACACCGGCGAGGATCTGGGCGTGCACAAGGAATACCTGCGCTTCAGCGTGCCGGCGCACGGCACCCGCATGTTCATCGCGAAGATCGAAGGCTGATGGAGTGCCTGTCCTGCGGCAAAGCCCTCACGGTATACGATATCGGGTTTTATAAAAAAATGGTGAACCGCGGCGCGGCGGAGTGCGCATGCATTTCCTGCACCGCGGCGCATTTCCGCATCACCGAAGCCCGCGCGTGTGAAATGATACGAAGGTTTCAGAAAACGGGATGCACGTTGTTTCCGATGAATGATGAAGGATGAAAATCATTCACAGCTTTCAGGGAGGTAATAAGATATGATGTTCAGCCCCGAATATTACATACGTCTCCATGCCGACGACTCTTTAGAGGAACTACGAAAAGAGAGGGACAAGCTGATATCATGGATCAGATCCTTTGAAGAAAACGGACCTTCACCCGATGAAGTGTTCTGTTCTCCATCTCCTGAAGCCAGATATCACTCCTATCTTCTTTTTCTTGCAAAAATCTGTGAACTGATCGCAGACAAAGACCAAAAAGGAAGAATGCAGCTCTTCTGGCAGGAGCTTAAAGCCCATCGGGAATCCGAAGATAAGATAAAAAGATGGTTGATAAAAAAACAACAATGAACAATTAACATCTTCAAATTCCGAATTCCGAACTCCGAACTAATCTCACTCCTAACTCCTCACTTCTCACTCCTAACTGTCACCCGCCTTCCCTCTGCAGCAAACCCGCAAAAAAGCAACCGCACCGTGGTTACCCACGGTGCGATCGCTTTGAGGAGATAATTTATGAAGAAAAACGAGGCTTTCAACTGATTACATGTTCAGTATATACGGGATTGCTTAAAATATACTGAAAAAAATCAAAAAAAAGCCGCCTCTATTGAGACGACCTTTATTCGTGTCGGCGACGACCTATCTTCCCAGGCAGCTGCCCGCCAAGTATTTTCGGCGCAGTTGAGCTTAACTACCGTGTTCGGGATGGGAACGGGTGGGACCTCAATGCTATAGACACCGACTGCGCTTCGGGTTCATTTCCGAAAGCTTGCATATAATAGCATACGAAATTTCGTTTGTCAAGCGTTATTTTTATTTTTTTCGGTTTTTTTTGATTTTTGTTCAAAGAACCTCACTGCGAGATTCACAAATTGGAATTTAGCGAGATGTTCAAGATACCTCCGTAGGG
>JAFRSZ010000076.1 GCA_017439205.1 Clostridia bacterium | reverse complement strand
GTCCGCCAGCAGCCCCGCCAGCGCGCCGTGGCCGACGCCGCCCGCGCCGACGACCGCCGTATTTGTCACCTTTCCGTCTTCGACTTCATAAATCTTGAACTGTTCCGTGTGGCCGAAGTGCTGAAACACCTCTCCGTTTTCATAAGCGACTGCGATTTTCATGTTTTTTTCTCCGTTTCTCTGTTGATTTCCGCGCGTCGGTTCGCGGCATGCTTTTGTTTGCCGCCGTTTGAACCGTTCATACCGGCGCGAAGGGCGCGAAGCTCAGTAGCCCCCTTACGTCCCCTTCTCGATAATGATACCACAGCGTCTGCCTGATTTCAACCGGTGATTCTCCGATATTTGTTCCGTTGGTTTTTTTATTGCTTTCTTTCAAGATGATCTGCCCGGTCACGGTATGATCCGATCGGTTTTGTTCCCCATAAAACGGCCGGGGGCGCGCGCTTTCCCGCTTGATTTTCGGGCGGATGCGTTATATAATGATTGCAAACAACGTATAAAAGAGAAAAAAGAAAATGAACGTCAGGAAAAGAATCCGGATCGCGGCGGCGCTGGCGCTGTGCGGCGTGCTCGCGGCGCCTGTTTGCGGGCAGGCAAAAAAGGAACGCCCCGCCGACGCGCAACCGATGAGCGCGGGGGTCACCGATACCGGTGTGCGCGTGCGCGATCCCTTTGTGCTGGAGCACGAGGGTACGTACTATATGTACGGCACGGGCCTTCAGTGGGACGGCTACGGCTGCGTTTTCAGCGAGGACCTCGAAACGTGGTCCGATCCGGTGCGGGTCTATTCGCCCGAGGGCGCGTGCGACGGCGAAACCGACTGGTGGGCCCCGGAATGCCACGAATATAACGGAATGTTTTATCTGTTCGCCACCTACCGCTCCGCCGCGACCGGCAAGCGCGGCGTGGGGATCTTCCGCGCCGCCGACCCGCTGGGCCCGTTTGAGATCATCACCGACGGCCACGCCACGCCGAAGGACCGCGACGCCATCGACGGCACGCTGTACGTGGACGAGACCGGGCAGCCGTGGATGGTCTACGTGGGAGAATGGACCTCGAACGAAGACGGCGTGGGCGATATGATGGCGGCAAAGCTCAGCGGCGATCTCACGGGGTTCGTAAGCGAGCCGATATTGCTGTTCCGCGCGACGGACGCCGGAATAAACGGCGGCAACATCACAGACGGGCCGTTTTTGTACAAAACAAAAAACGGGCGGCTCATCATGCTGTGGAGCAACATTAACGACGCCGACGGCTACTACGTGAAGATCGCGTATTCCTCCAACGGCAGGCCGGACGGCAAATGGCGGCAGCAGCCCGGAAAGCTCTACAAAAAGACGAAGACGCACGCCGACGGCGGCCACGGCATGCTGTTCACGCAGCCGGACGGCACGCTGACGCTTGCGATCCATTCACCCAACGCCTCCACAGAGGAAAACCCCACCACGGCGATCTTCGTGCCGGTTGACGATATCGGCGACACGCTGATAACGCGGGAAGAAAACAACCGCTTTACCCGCGCGTTTTACCGTTTCTATTTCCGCTTCATGCGGATGATCGGGTTCTTTGACGGGATACGGACGTTCCGGTTTGAACCGGGGAAATGCTGAACCGTGCCGCGCGAGGACAGGCAAATACCGATCTGCCTGTCTCCCGTAAGTCCTAAGATTCGTATTGCAATTCCTCACGCTTCGTATTACAATATCTCAAAAGGAGGGAAACGCATGGCAAGTCATTTTTTCGCGCTGTTTTCCAGAATGAAGAATATGGACCGCTGGGCGCTGATGCGCAACGTGCGCAACGAGAGCCTGAGCGCCCATTCGCTTGAGGTGGCGGCCATCGCCCACGCGCTGGCGCTGATCGGCAACCGCAGGCTCGGCAAAAGCTATAACGCGGACCGCGCCGCCGTATTGGGGATCTACCACGATATGCCCGAGATCCTCACCGGCGATATGCCCACGCCGGTAAAATACTATAATCCCGAGATCCGCCGCGCGTTCGGCGAGATCGAGCATGCCGCCGCGCGCAGCATCGCCGATACGCTGCCGGAGGATCTGAAGGCGGACTACGCGCCGCTGCTGGACCCGGACGAAACGGAGGAACTGTATAAGCTCGTAAAGGCCGCGGACAAGATCAGCGCCCTGATCAAATGCATCGAAGAAAAGAACAGCGGCAACAGGGAATTTCTCACCGCCGAGCGCGCAACGTTAAAGGCGCTGAAAAAGCTGGACTGCCCCGAGGCGGACATCTTTACCGGGGAATTTCTCGGCAGCTACTCGATGGTGCTTGACAGCATCATGAAATAAACATTGCTATTGTTCCGATAAATCGCATTTTATTGTTCCGATAGCGTTGACATTGTTCCGATAATATGGTATAAAAAGAAATCGGATCCGAGGTGAGGGTTTATGTATATGACAGTAAAAGAAGCTTCTGAAAAGTGGGGCATATCTGACAGAAGGATCAGAGTGCTTTGTTCCGAAGGCAGGATCCCCGGCGCATATCAGGAAGGTCGCGGCTGGAAGATACCTTCAGACGCACGGAAACCCTCCGACAGTCGGTTCAAATCAAAGGAAAGCATTCTCGCACAGATCGACCGCAAGAAAACGGAGTTGGACGGAAGAAGACCTCTGACAGAGGGCGAGGCCCAACGGCTGAACGAGGAGTTTACCGTTGAGTACACCTTTAACTCCAACGCGATTGAAGGCAATACGCTGACGCTGCGGGAAACCGATCTCGTGCTTCGGGGGCTCACGATCGACCGGAGGCCGCTGAAGGACCATCTGGAGGCCATAGGTCACAAAGAAGCATTTGATTACGTACGGGAGCTTGTGAAAGAAAATACCCCGCTGACGGAAAGTGTGATCCGGCAGATCCATTATCTCGTGCTTGCCGATAAAAAAGACGACCGCGGCGTTTACAGAAAAGTGCCCGTCCATATCATGGGCGCGCACCACGAACCCGTGCAGCCGTATCTCATCGTGCCGAAAATGGAACAGCTTCTGCTCTCTTATGCCGGGGATACGGACCACATCGTGACGAAACTCGCCCGCTTCCATATTGAGTTTGAGGGGATCCATCCCTTTATCGACGGTAACGGAAGAACCGGCAGGCTGCTTGTGAATCTGGAACTGATGAAAGCGGGATATCCGCCGATCGACGTCAAATTCACAGACAGGCTCGCATACTACAACGCCTTTGACGCTTACCATGTAAAGCGCGACCTTTCCGCGATGGAAAGCCTGTTTGCCGGGTATATCAACGCCAGACTCGACACCTATCTGGATATATTGCAGTAACAAAACGAACAAAAAAACTGTGAAAACTGCAGAGGTAATATTATGCATATTTCTGAAATGTTGAAACTTCTGTGCGCAGCGCCGAGCGTTTCCGGCTGCGAGACCGGGGCGCTGGACGCGGTGAACCGCTGCGCCGCCGACGCGGGGCTCGTCTTTGCCCCGGACGGCACGGTCGGCAGCCTGAAGGCGGCGCTGAACCCGGAAGCCGACGGCGGCGTTCTGCTGCTGGCGCACATGGATAAGATCGGCGCGATGGTGACCGGGATCGACGAAGCCACCGGCTTTCTGCGCATCATACCGGTGGGCGGCATGGATCCCCGCGTTTCACCCGCCGCAAGAGTGACGGTGTACGGCAAAAGGGCGCTGCCCGGCGTGATCGTGAGCACCCCGCCGCACCTGATGAAAGGCGACGACGCAAAAAAAGCGCTGCCGGTTGAAAAGCTGACCGTGGACTGCGGAATGCCTTACGAGGAGATCAGAGAGATCGTTTCCCCCGGGGACCGGATGCAGTTCAGCGATCCCCTGCTCCGGCTTGCCGGGGACAGGATCACGGCGCCGTATCTCGACAACAGCGCAAGCGTCGCCGCGCTGCTGAAGGCCGCCGAAGCCCTTCGGGGCAAAACGGACCGCCGCGTGGAATTCGTGCTCTCCGCGCGGGAAGAGACCGGCAAAGCGGGGGCGACGACCTCGGCCTACGCTTCAGACTGCCCCGTCGCCGTCGCGGTGGACGTCACCTTTGCCGCCGCGCCCGGCATCAAAGAAACCGAAAGCGCCCCCATGGGCAGCGGCGCGCGCATCGCCTGTTCGCCGATCATCAGCCGCCGGATCTCGGACGCGCTGCTCAACGCGGCGCAAAAAGCCGATATCCCCTATACCGTTGAGGTGATGGGCCGCCACACCGGCACGGACGCCGACGTGGCAGGCATCGCAGGCAGCGGCAAGGCGATGGGACTCGTGAGCATACCGATCCGCAACATGCACACCCCCGCTGAAACGGCGCGGCTCAGCGATATCGAAGCGGCGGCGGCGCTGATCGCGGCGTATATAACGAGAGCGGAGATATGAGAGCGGAGAGCGGAGATCATTTCAATTCGGAATTCGGAATGCGTAATTCGGAATTAGTGTTCATTGTTAATTGTTAATTGTTAATTGTTCAACTTTCCGTTTTTCATTATTCATCATTCATCAGTACAGAGGAGAAGGTTATGCTCGATCTTTTAGAAGCTCTCTGCACGCTGGAAGGAACCAGCGGCAGAGAAGACAGTATCAGAGATTATATTATTTCTCAGGTGGGGAACCATCCGTGGAAGACCGACGCGCTCGGCAACCTGACTGTGCGCGTGAAGGGCAGAAAACCGGCGAAACACACGGTGGCGCTGTTCGCGCACATGGACGAGGTGGGCGTGATGGCTTCCTTTATCCGCCCGGACGGACTGATCGCCTTCACAAACGTGGGCGGCATCGTCGGGACCGCGCTGGCGGGCAAGCGGGTGCGCTTTGAAAACGGCACGCCCGGCGTGATCGGCGTGAAACCCGTTCATCTGAGCAGCAGCGAAGAAAAACAGACCGCGCCGAGCCCGGAGGATCTGCTGATCGATATAGGCGCTTCCACCCGCGAAGAGGCCGAAGCGCTGGTGCGCCCCGGCGATACCGCCGTGTTCATCGGCGAATATACGCCGCTCGGCGAACACAAGGCGCTCTCAAAGGCCCTTGACGACCGCGCGGGCTGCGCCGTGATGCTGGATATGATAATGAAGGGCGTGGAATATGATACGACCTTCTGCTTTACCGTGCAGGAAGAGGTCGGTTTGCGCGGCGCGAAGACCGCCGCCTTCGGCGCGCAGCCGGAATACGCGATCGTGCTGGAGAGCACCACCGCCGCGGACGTGGCGGACGCGAAGGGAAACGACCGCGTGTGCGTACTGGGCGAGGGAGCCTGCGTTTCGATGATGGACAGCACCACCGTATATACGCCCGCGCTGTTCCGCAAAGTATACGCGATCGCGGAAGAAAACGGCATCCCGGTGCAGTATAAGACCGCCGTAACGGGCGGCAACGACGCCGGCAGCGTACACGTGAGCGGCAAGGGCGTGAAGACCGTAACGATCAACGTGCCCACCCGGTATATCCACTCCGCCTCCTCGGTGTGCGACCTGCGCGATCTGCGCGCCGTGCGCGCCCTCGCCGAAAAGGCGAGCTCGTATTTCGCGGATGCAGACGCTGAACTATAAAACGCCCGCGGGCGAAGAACATCTGAAAAAAGCGCTGGATTTCTGCGAGAACGGCATTGCCGGCGCGGAAATGTATACCTTCTTGCGTCTGGAGGGAAATAGCATCCCCGAAGGACGCTTTTTCTGCGCCGAAAACGAACAGGGAGAAACCGTTTCCGCCGTGTTTCTGAACGGCGACCTCACGGTGACGAAACAGGAAGGCGTCTCTCCTTACCCGGGGTTGTGCGTGATGGCGTACCGCGGCGCGCCGCCGCCGGAAGACCCTGCGCTCTCGCCCGCGGGGCTGCGTGAGACCCTCGCCTTTTACAGGGCGCAGGGAGAGGGAACGCTCACCGCCGCAAACGAAGCCCGCTACGTTTACCGCGCCCGCGCCCTGCGCGACGGGCTCGCGCTCGGGTTCTGCGTAAAGGAGGACGGCGCGCCCGTTTCTTTTGCGTATATCACGGCGCAGAACAAAAACGCCGCCCTGATCGGCGACGTGTTTACGCTGCCCCCATACCGCGGCCGCGGCTATGCCCGCAGAAATGTGCTTGCCTGCGCGCGAGAAGCCGTCCTTTCAGGGAAAAAGGCATATATCGTATGCAAAGAGGAAACGGCGGGGTTTTATTTAAGAATGGGGTTTGAGAGAATGCGGAATTCGGGATGCGGATTGCGGAATTGATATAGGTATCTTCTTATGGAAAAGTGTATGCTTTGCCCCCGAAAATGCAATATCGACCGGGAGAAGCGCACCGGCTTCTGCGGCATGGGAACGGCCCTTACCGCCGCAAGAGCCTCGCTCCATTTCTGGGAGGAACCCTGCATCGCCGGTTACGGCGGCGCGGGCACGGTATTTTTTTCGGGCTGCAACCTGCGGTGCGTTTACTGCCAGAACCGCGAGATCAGCGCGGGCGGCAGGGGCAGGGAGATCACGGTGACGCGCCTCAGGGAGATCTTTGACGAGCTCATATTCGACGGCGCGGAATGCATCGATCTGGTCACGCCCACCCACTTCGCGGACCGCGTTGCCGAGGCGCTTTCCGCCGAAAAGCTGCCCGTGCCGGTGGTGTACAACTGCGGCGGATATGAGAGCATCGAAACGCTGAAAACGCTGGAAGGCCTTATAGACGTCTACCTGCCGGATTACAAATACGCCGACAGCGCGCTCGCGGCAAGGCTCTCGAAAGCGCCGGATTACCCCGAAACGGCTCTGGCCGCGATCAAAGAAATGGCGCGCCAGACCGGCGACTGGACGATGGATGAGGACGGCCTTCTGCTGAAAGGCGTGCTCGTGCGCCATCTGGTGCTGCCGGGCTTTATCGAAAACACGCTGGACTGCCTCGATATTTTAACGGAAGCGTTCACCGAAAAGAACGCGCTGCTCAGCGTGATGAGCCAGTATACCCCGCCGCCCTTCCCGCTGGAGGAACCCAGCCTCAACCGCCGCCTGACGCAGGCGGAATACGACCGCGTGATCGATTACCTCTGCCTGCTCGGCCGCGACGACGCGTACATTCAGGAGCTCTCTTCCGCAAAAGAGGAATACACGCCGGCGTTTGACTCAACGGGGATATGACGGTTGTTCAAATTGGAATTTAGCGCACAGCGCGCGTCAATGAAAAATTAACGATTAACAATTAACAATTGATGAGGGCTCCGCCCTTACCCGATTATACTCATCGGATAAGCAGGTTTTTCCAGCTTTCGGAAAGCTTTTTTATAAAATCAAAACGCGCCAGCGTTTTCCGAAATTGTTAATTGTTCTTTGTTAATTGTTAATTGAACTGCGCGATAAACTG